>JABSRF010000265.1 GCA_013215275.1 Oligoflexales bacterium
CTTTTTTTCAAATTCTTTACACAATTTGAATGAGGTAACCAGCCCTCGATGTCAAGGCTGGACATCCATACCTTCTATCCATCAACACCGGTTCCACCCCATCGATACCTGCCCAGCCTGGCTTCCGAGAGTTTGCCTGCCCAATAAAGCCAATTCCTCAATTTCTTCCTAAGTTAGAAGAGTTTGCAGAGAAGGTTAGAGAGCGAGTGTTAAGGCAAGCATCTATCTTCATTATTGGCGGTGGAGTTGCTGGTATAGAAATTGCTCTCAGCTTAAGGGCCCGATTCTCTAAATCTGCTCCAGGCTTAAAGCTTAACATTCATATCGCCCACTCTGGAAAGCAGATCCTACCTGAGCTAACTAATTCAGCCCGCAAGCGAATGGAAAAGCTACTCGCTGAGGCTGACATTTCCGTCATTTATAATGCTGAACTCCAGAATTTAACAAGAGACAGCATAAGCATAAAAGGGTTTGATAAGCTTGACTGCCACTTTTGTATTGTGTGTAGCGGGGCTAAAGCTCCAAGCTGGCCCAGCGAGTCTGGAATCCAGGTGGATAAACGAGGCTTTATTCTCGTGAATGAATATTTACAGTCTCTATCTCACCCCAAGATATTTGCCGCTGGAGATGTAGCCCAGATCAGTAGGCACCCACTTCCGCGGGCAGGAGTCTACGCTGTCAGGCAAGCTGAGCCTCTAGCTTACAATTTGAAACAATTAGCCCTAGGGCAAAAGCTCATTAAATATAAGCCACAGAAAAATTTTCTCAAGCTAATAGGCACCGGTGGCGGCAAAGCCCTTGCAATCAAATCAAACGTCCACTTCCATGGCAAAACTCCCTGGAAGCTCAAACAATTGATCGATAAAAAGTTTATGGATCAGCTCAGTCCAAAAACTTCCTGGTTACAAAGCATGCAAGAATCTAAGCCAACAGAAGTAGGCCAATTGACACAACAGCATGCTCAGACTATAGCACTTGCAAACATGCGTTGTGGTGGCTGTGCTGCAAAATGGGATGAGGGGGTTTTATCTGAGATTCTGGAAGACATCCGCAAACACCCTCGCTTAAACGCATGCCTCACAAGTTCTAAGCAAGCGGGAGGCTTGCAAACGCCCGACGACGCTGCTGTCTTTACACCGAAACCAGGCTTTGACCTTCTACAGAGTATCGACTTCATGCCATGCATCACGAGCGATCCTTACCTATTTGGTCGTATACTGGTCAATCATAGCTTCAACGATATCTACGCCATGGGAGGCCTACCACACAGTGCTCAAGCACTGCTGATGCTACCCTATGTTGAAGACAAGATAGCGGCATCAGATGGCAGACTCCTAATGCGTGGAATAGCGGAGCAAATTGTAGCTGAAGGCTGCAATGTGAAATTAATTGGTGGTCATACCTGCGAAGGAAGCCCTTTGTCAGCTGGGATTGTTTGTAACGGCATTGTTCGGAGCCATGATCTGTTAAGAAAAGAAGGCATAAAGCCAGGAGATCAGCTGATCATCAGTAAGCCTCTTGGGACCGGTGTCATCTTCGCTGCAGCAATGAGATTAGCCACACAGCCTCAATGGATCGAAGCAGCAACCTCATCAATGTTACAAAGCCACTGCTCACTGCAAAAAATTTTTACATACTTCCCTGGTGAAGCTGCAACTGACATCAGCGGCTTTGGTTTAATGGGGCACTTACTTGAGATGGTTTTCCCAGCAAAAAAAGACGTTAGGCTTTTCCTCGACCAAATCCCCACCTTACCGGGCGCCCTAGAGTGCCTCGACATGGGAATCCGCAGCACAATTCACGCTAAAAATTCAAAAAAAGCACAATTTCTACAAACTCAGCCCCAATTGAAGCAAGAGAGGTACGACATACTCTTTGACCCTCAGACATCAGGCCCGCTACTTTTTTCCGTTCCAAAAGAGTCTGCGCATGCTTTCGTAAGCAAAATGAGGATTCAAGGATTCTCGCGAGCATCGGTCATTGGGGAAGTTTGCAGCAGTTGGACTCCTAGAACCCCTGTCTCCTTGAGTTAGAAAACTTATTGCATCATCCGGCCAAAATTATTAGGCTTAGCCTCGCAAAGAAGGCGACAACCGCGGGAGCCCAACATGTTCGGAGAAGCTGGAGGCCTAAATAAATTTTGGCATGTGTGCGCTTTTTCTCATGAAATCAAGCAAAGCCCACTCTCCATTAAAATTTACAACACCCCTATAGTTTTATGGCGCAATAAAAGCCAGGACATCCATGCACTCCTAGACTCGTGCCCGCATCGGGGAAGCCCTCTTAGTGCGGGACACTGCCAAGATAGTACCATAACCTGCCCCTACCATGGCTGGACATTCGACCATAGCGGGGCCTGCAAAGATATTCCATGCGAAGACCCCCGATTTAAAGTCCGAAAAAAGATTCCTGCGTTCGAGGTGTTTGAAGAGTTAGGCTTAGTCTGGATATACTTAGACCACAAATCTAAGGCAAGCGCCCCACCGGTATCCCTTGAGCCCTACCAAGAAAAAGGCTGGACCTTTATTTACCGAAAAAAGCTCTTCCACACGAGTGCTCCGCTTTTGCTTGAAAATTTTATGGACTCTTCACACACATCTTTTGTTCATAAAGGACTCATCAGAGGGATTGGGGAGAAGAGCAAGCGTATGGTTGAGGTCAGTTGCGATGACAAGCGGGTGCTCGTTTCCCACCCTGAAAGCAAGGAGCAGGTAGGAGTTGGTAGCAGCTTTGTCATTGGCAAAGGAGCAACAGTAAGCCATACTGACGAGTTTATTCTGCCAAGCATTGTGAAGGTTGATTATCATTTCCAACCAAAAAATCGAGGCTTTCTGGCCTTTATTTTTTGCACCCCAATCACCCCCACGCAAACCATGGCCCATGTGATGATAGGCTTGCGATTTGGTGCGTTTAACTTTTTCATTAAGCCAATTCTTCCAATCATTATCCGCAAGATTCTAAAGCAAGATGAGCAAATTACCCGCTTGCAACAAGAAAACCTAAGCTTACCAATAGATTCGACAGAATGTGATACCCCAAGTGATTACATGCATAGGCAAGTAAAGAACCTTAGAAGCAAGTACGCCTCAAAAGACGCAGATCAAGGGGAGTACAGGGTCGGCACTAAAAAGTTTCCTGCTTGGTTTTAAAACCAAACTGTCTCAAAGGAGTCCATGTGCTTCATCAAAACTCATACTATCATTCATTTATCAAACTTATAGGGCTGTATTCAAGCAGTAAGGGTGACCTCTATAGTTTTCTCCAAGAAGTCAATAGCCGGTATGGTGATAAGGTAAGCTGTAGAACTCCAAACAAGAGTATCCATTTCTTATTTTGTAAAGAAGCTGTGAATAATATCCTAGTAAAAAGGGAACGTGACTTCGGTAAGACTCAGTACACTTTGCAGCTCAATAAGCTACTCGGGAACGGGCTTTTGACGTCAGAAGGTAAGTTATGGCAGCACAATCGCAAACTAATTCAGCCGTTTTTTAAGAAACAGTCCCTCCAAACCATCACGACAAGTTTAGAGCAAGAGGTAGAAGACTACTTTGATAAATACACCGCTTCAATGGGCCAAAAATCGCTGCCAATCAATATCGTAGAGTTCATTCATCCTTTGATTTTGAGCCTAACCGCAAAAACCTTATTTGGCTTAAACATTGAAAACCACACACACGAAATATCAAACGGTATCCAGTTATTTGTCGATTACACCTCGCAAGGAGCGATTGGCAAACAACTCTTTAGCTACTTTACGAAGAAAAAGATTCAGCGGTTTCGTCAAAAAATTGAAGAAATCATGCTTGACCAAATTAAACATGAACAAGATAAGCCCACGAACTTTTTATCCTTCTTGCTAAACCAAAACAAAGAACATCCAGGCTCAATGGGGCACCGACAGATTGTTGATGAAGCGCTGACCATGTTATTTGCAGGTCATGAAACAACAGCTAACATTTTATGCTGGACATTTGTGGAGCTTGCAAATCATATGAATTGGCAGGACCGATTGATCTCTTCGGCGAGGCAATTTCGAAATCAGACTCCCACTATGAGCGAAGTTCAAAACCTGATGGACTTTGACTGGGTGTTTATGGAATCTGCACGCCAATACCCACCTGGCTGGGTATTGGCAAGAGAGGCAAGAAAAGATCTCAATTTACTCGATATTGAATTCAACGAGAAGGACTTAGTCGTCATACCCACTTGGTTTATTCATAGAAGCAAAACTTATTGGAAACAAGCAAACTGTTTCGACCCTGAGCGCTTTGCAAATAAACAAGGAATCCTTCACGACGGATCTTTTTTTCCTTTTAGTATGGGAGCTAGAACTTGTATTGGTAGGCAGCTCGCTCATGTACAGGCCAACTTGATTTTAGCAAATTTTTTTAAACGCTTCAGAATTAGACTCCTGCAACCTAAGCCTGAGCCCTTGTTTCACGTACTGCTCAGACCTCCGGTAAGCATTAAAGCATCCCTTGAAAAAATATAATTGCTAATGCAACGACCCGAGTCCACGGTTGGGTACAAACCGATAATGAAAGACTCCCCATTCATAGCCATCATCATAAGCGAATAGCTCTGCACATGAGAGGAAAAAAATGCGCCAACGTTGAACCCAAAGGTCTGCATCTTTCTTTCCGTAAGCATGGGCAAAAATATCGCGAACAGCGTCAGCATTGCGATCCAAGTTTTCCAACCAAGCAAGTGCCGTTTTTTCATAGTGTGAACCGTTCACAGACCACTCTTCTGCAACCTGGAGGTTACGATTAAAGTGGTAGAACAGGGACCTACTAGGCATGATACCACCCGTAAAAAAGTAACGGCCCATCCAATCATCATCTGCTTCTGTTGAAAACTCGTAAGGATTCTTTTTATGGGAAAATATGTGTGCAAAAAAAGAACCATCATCAGTCAACCAGTCTGAAATCCGTGCGAAAAGAGATTCATAATTGCGCACATGCTCTAGCATCTATATGGATAGAATGCGATCAAATTTTTGGCTTACATCCTTAAATTTATTGATATCTCTTGTAAGCACCTCAATATTATTTAGTCGCTGTAGCGAAATATAAAATACCCATAAGTGACCGATATTTTAGTTTCAATATTACAGCAGGTTACGCACTATCTAAGACTTCCAGTGTTGACGGTCT
>JABSRF010000266.1 GCA_013215275.1 Oligoflexales bacterium
TCCTTATGTAAATTCAGCATGTTACATTTAGGAGTTTTACTTATCAAATGGTCCTAAAAACGGGGTCCACTATAGTTCTCCAACAACAAGGAGAAGAGCTGGCAAGGAAATGGGGTGGCGTCTATGCAGAGCTTAGTGCGAAGGAAGGGCCAGATTTAAAGAAGGCTTTGGAAAGCACGGCTCTAAGGTTTCCTGAACTTGGCAAACTAAGCAGAACGAGATACCAAGAGGTGTTTGTGGAGAAGCCTCAGTCTTCCTGGTTTCTAAACCCTTGTGCTTGTTCTACAGGTAAGGACATTATCAAACCTGGGGACCATGCACAAAGTAGCCTTGGGCTGAGTCAGTCTATGGCAGACTATTTTTTTGATAAACAGTTCTCACATCATGATTTCTTAGCTGGCCTGGATGTCCAAGACTTAGAATGGTACTCGAAAACCTGCTTTGAGACCCTCGGTCGCTGGAATATGGAGGCAAAGCTCTTTGAGGAACGACTGGATTATCGATTCTTTTCTTTTGTCCTCTCACTCTCTTTAAACCTCAGCTTATACTCACCACAGATAGCTTCTTTGCTATATGAAGAGTGGGCATTTGCAGATCTGCAGAACCTTCAAAAGCTGTTGCAAAACTGGCAGGAACAGCTAGCCGTTCTGAGTTCAAAGGAAGCCGGACGGCCATCTGAAATGATGGAGTATCTAAAGAGCGAAAATGACTTCTTGATGCTTGTGGATGCTACGCGGCAGCTGACATTCAAAGTCCTCGGGTGTAGCCAATGGGCTGAGGAGCAGCCAGTCGAACACCAGTTTTTTCTTATGGATCTAAACAATATGAGCATCGATGCGCTCAGGCGTATTGTCGGGAGCCTTAGAGACAACCAAGATCACACAGCCATTCTCGAGGGAATCCTAGCTGGTTCTGGAGATAAAGACTCGCCTTTTTATCGCTATGGAGGGCGCTATGCAAGCTTGTCTGAGCTTGTTTTATCGAGTATTCGTGAACCTCATTTTAGATAAGTCCTGGCCCCACTCCCGAAGTGGCTTTATAAGCAGCTTGCTTAACCCCATCCTTCAATAAAATGTGGTTGGCAGCAATGCGCCCACTCACCACCGCTTTTTCCATTAAAGCAGCTGGGAAGTCTAAGCTAACCCAATCCCCACAGTATAGAAGGTTGCGGATGCCTTCTTCAGTTGCTGAAGTACAAGAGGGAGCTGCTGAAGCTTGCCCTACCTCGAAGGATGTAAAGTCGTCATAGGAGCCCATGGAAAAGTCTATTGGATTGGCAGAAACCATTTCTGGCATCAGCTCCAAAAGGGTTGGCCTAATTCGATTCCAAATCTGCAGCTCATCCAATGATTTCCATCTTGGAATATTGTACAGATGAAACTCTAAGATTGAGCCACCACTTTGCTTAGACCATTCGATTCCTTCCTTTTCAAGCAAGTGAAATTGTCCAATCAAATTGATGGGCGGATGTTCAGGGCATTCTATAACATCAGGCCTATTTTTATGGGGCTTGCTATCAAACCATACCCTTAGAATTTTATAGTGAGGTGCAGGTTTCAGCTTGCTCATCCGCTCTGATACCTTTGCCAAAGAATTCTGACTGTAATTATCGGCTGCGTAACTATTTGCAAGTATTTTCTTACTTCCAGGCACATGGCTTGCTAAAACCAACCAGTCAAAAGTTTCATTGCTGTCAGTGGTACCCCATGCGCTTTGGTTTTCGATGCTTAGGCCTGGAACAGGGCTTGAAAACTGAAAGTTGACTCCCAAATTTTTTAATTTTTTAACTAATGGGCCTATGATTGCAGTCTCATGATCGACAGTGCTCATCTTCCTATTCATAGCCCTAGGTTGGCCTGTGAAATATAAGTGCATAAGATGAGCCATTTCGGCAGCACTCACTTTACTAGGGTCATTGAGGGTCACACTCGCTGCAGGGTACACAAAAATTTCGTAAAACTTTTTGTTCATATTAATTTTATCAGCCCATTCAGGTAGGCTCATGTTATCTAGGCGAGAAAAATTAGTCTCGTGGTCATAAAGTAAGACATCTTTTATGATGCCTAACATTTGTGCCCCTTCCAAAACATTGAAATTAGGAGATCGTCTAAGCAGGTTTAGCATATTCAGAGGGTATACCGGAGGAGCGCTCTTGAGCACTTCAGGTTTGTAATTTCTGTACTGGAAATGCACTTCATTGTAATCACGGAAATTCTTTGCGACACCCAGTCGTTTTATTACATCAAAAAAAGCATGGTAGTTATCGAACCACATGTGAAGGCCGTGCTCTACTTGGAACGTGCCAGCCTTGGTTTGCTCTCTGCGAGTGTGTAAGCGTCCACCAGGTATGCTGGTGGCTTCTCTAATGGTGATTTCGTAGCCTCTTTCGGCTAATTCTAGTCCTGCAGAAAGTCCAGCAAGTCCACTGCCAATGATTAGGACTTTCTTTTGCTCAGCAATGGTTCTGGGAGCATTGGGGTTGCGTGGAGATATGAGCTTAGCATCACGAGGAGCTGCAGCTGCTTGTTTAGCTCCCAATGTATAGGCTGCTAAGCCCGTGCTCACAAAAGCACTTTGCTTTAGAAACGTTCGTCTTTTAAATTGACCAGATTGGGAAGATGGTGTTTTTTGGCTCATGACGCAGCCTCCTAGTTTTCAATTGGTTTAGAAAACAGTTATCACGAAGAAAATATAAAAAAAAGCAGATGAATTATTTTGTTCAAATGAGGACTGTTTTGATATATTAGGCTGGTAGATATTAATACCTAAGGTGCTAAGCCTTGCGAATCACAAAAAATACTGATGAAATTGAGCCCCATGACCACCGGAAAAACAAGATCCCTAGGAATATTTCTAAACAAGGGCTCCTCCATATGCCGATAAGCACGGTGTCATCACAAAAAAAAAGGAATAAAAAAAGGGTACTAATCGAACTATGGCGATTGTTGCCATAATTATGGTGTTTTTGATAGAATCTTGTGGGGAAAAACCTAATTCAATCGCAGCTGATACCAATAACGAACGCTCAAACCCTGAGGAAAATGGCTCACCCACTGAGGGCTCTGACGGGACGACTGCAGGCTCAGACTTAGAAAAATCTGCAGAGCAAGCAGAAGATGGAGTAGAGGGTAGTGCAGAAAGTTTTGTGGGCGAAGAGGGGGTCAAAACTTCTGAATCAATACTCTTTTCAGGTACCATTGAATCTGCTAGCTATGATCGAGATGGGAGCATCCTAAGCTTAGATTTGAGCTTCAGTGCTTGCGAAAAGGATAATCATGAATTTCGACTCGTGGTCAATCGATCTTGTGGGGAATCTTTACCGCTTTCATGCTCTGCTGAGTTAGTGCATAGCCTGGGTGGCGAATAACAATGTGAGATGCTTATCTCTAAAACCGTAAAACTGGAGCTAAAGCATCCTGTTGACGATGAGGAGTATCGGTTAAAAATAATTGGAAAAAATAGCTCCAAAAGCCTAATGATAGAACAAAGTCAGAAAGCAAGTTTTTGCAGTAAAGAGGTGAGGGTATGTAGTCTGGAGTACAGGCCTCATAGGTGCTCTATAGAGCTTAGGGAACAACTGATAAGCTCCGAGGGAGCAAATCAGTGTGGAGCTAGGTGGGCAGCAGTCGATAAAGTTTGTGATTTGGGGCTTAGCCACCTTTTAAACGACCCATCAGAAATTGAATGCAAGCAGTCGAAACAGGTTAGCACTCTCGGAACCTTCGCTGTAAGTAAACTATTCAAAATTTCTTCTTTAATCAGAGGCTCTAGTTTCGATGCAGTCTGGGATGGACGCAATCTTAAGATTAGTCACTCAAATTTCATGGGAAAAAGTAGTGTCGAGGATAGGACGTCAGATATTGGTTTGATCGTTGAAGCACTCAACGCGATCAAACTGCCTGAAGCTGAGAGCGAAGGGTGTATGCAGGATCAATCTGCTGGATATGATGGGGCCTACTATATCTCTATTCAATCTGAGGATTATAGATGCAGTGGCCAAAAAGCATTTGACCTATTATATGATGCCATGGTTAATCCTTAATGATCCCTTCTCTAGCGTAGAGTATATAAAAATATAAAAAACAACAGACTTAGAAGCATGCCTAAGGCAAGAATACGATAACCCTTAGCCTCATGCTTTTTGTCACACCTTCTGGGCAGCTTTGATTTCTCCATGCTATCTCTCCAATGAACTAGAGTTGCCTAGTTCCTTCTTTAATTTAACTAATTTTGCTCTTGCATATGACTTTAGTTTACTTGCATCAACGTATTGCTCAATTGAGCCTTCTTTGAATTTGTGGACATAACGAACAATATACTCAACAGAATTTGCTTGCATCTGAGAGCTGTTGTTACCTAAAAGCGCAGCAAACATTGTAAATAGTTCCTGGTCTTCATACATTGTCTGAAGTGCAATCTTTAACATTTTTTCTTTTGCTACATCTTGATGAAATTTTTGACTGTTCGTTTTAAACCAATCTAATAGTTGTTGGGCTAGCTGTGCGTTTTCATTGCTTAGCTCTCTCAGAGCTTCAAAAGCATCGCTTACAAGCAGATCCTGACTAGACCTTGTTTCAATATGAGAAAGAAATGCCCCAATTTTTTCAGGATTATTCTCAAGATATTTAGCTACCTCGCTGGGATTGATATGTCGATTGTTCATTTAGTTTTCCGATCTAACCATAAACCATATGTTTATTGCTTGAAATTTGTTAAAGGTGTTTGGGCTATCAATTGCACTGCGAAAATAGGTGCATGGCAATAAATTTCTGATAGATGTTCTCTCACTCCATCTTATCAGTTCTTTTTTGATATTCACGCTTTGTTTTATTTCAAAGCAATCTGAGATGGGATCTACCTTTTGTAGGCACTAACCTGTTGCCTCAAGATTTGTGCTCAAAACCTTAAATTGGATCTTACTCAATTGTTAGCAATTTTGAATTGCCGATTTCATTATTTCATAACTAGTAGAATACGACACACTTGTTTCATTTGTTTATATAGTCGCTGTAGCGAAATGTAATCGCCAATCCCCCAAATATTCGCTTTAGCACGTTTTGGCTGGATTTTTT
>JABSRF010000267.1 GCA_013215275.1 Oligoflexales bacterium
CTCCTTATGTAAATTCAGCATGTTACATTTAGGAGTTTTACTTATCAAATGGTCCTAAAAACGGGGTCCACTATAGAAGAAGCACAATGTGAGGAAACAGATCCTGGTATCGATCCTGAAACTCAAGATGTGCAAAGCGAGCCGACCTCAAGAAGAAGAATTTTTAACAGATAATGCTCAGCTAGATTCTTCCCAAAAGTGATGTCCAGAACACCGCCAGCGTTATCACTCAACATATCAATCTAAATGCTGATTGATACTCATGCCTCTCTAGCAAGCTGTTCTGGGGCGGGGGCTGGTATTATGAGCCAGGAAAGTGGTGCTGCTGCATTTGCTGGATCTTGTATCGGTGCCAGTTTATCGGGAAACTATGGCGCAACTGGTGTGGCTTGGGCTGCTTACTGGACTCCTCAAGGAGGAGACTCGGCAAGCGACTCATTCAAATGGGGATCCAAATAGACTGCTTCCAAAGCTAACTATTAATCGATTGTAGCCAACTATCGTTGGGATTTAATTCGTCTCAAATCCAAGTGTTCAAAAATTAATTCGATCTAGTTATTGGCAGAGCTCTCCTATGGCTCCAAAGAGAAATAGATAGAACAAAATAGCAAACAGTGATAATCAGGAGCCTCCATAGAAAAACGAGAGGGTCTGTTATGTTTAGTGTTCTTTTATTAGCTTTAATGCCAGTGATGTTTCAAAGCTTAGGGCTAGGTTTTCAGCCTTGTGTGCAACAAACTAATCAGTTTGAAGGATGGTATGCACGGGTCACTGATGAAAAATGTAGCTTTGCTATTATAGCTGGAGAAAACGTAAAAGGCCAAAAAGCCTATCCCATGGTGAGTTATATTTTCAATGATCAATCTGGAAAAACTGAGAGGAAAACCTGGTACCCCGATCGTTACTCTGTGGATAGGGGAAATAATGATTTCATTTGGCGATCCAACGGGTGCAGTTTTAGCAAAGATCACATTAAATTGAACACGGATGATCTAAACTTAGATGTTTCTTTTGTCAATAGAAGGCCTCTCTATCTCTTGCCTGGTCCAGAATTTCCATTTGAAAAAGCTTTGTCCAGTCATTGGAATGTTTTTGGTGTTGCGGATGCATCATACCAACTCAAAACAGCCGACACGGAAATTAAGTCGAGAACTGCGAAGGGGCACATTGAAACAAACTGGGGACAGGAATTTCCAGAATCGTGGGTCTGGTCCCAGGCCATTGACTTGGAGAATGATGTCCAGCTGGTCTTCGCTGGAGGAAAACCTTCGCCAAAATTTAAGCCACCTCACTGTCTTTCTAAGCAAATGACTGTCTGGTCTTTGGCTATCAGGGATCGAGGCATGCTCATTAACCTTAACCCGATTGTTAACTATCAAGATTCAAACATTGAAACCGACCACAAGAGCTTCATCAAATTGAAGCACGATCATTTTACAAGTAAAAGGCTCGAAATCGAATTGAACGCCGATCCCTCAACATTTATAGACGTTCCAATTCCAAGTGATGATGGCTGGTCATTCAATGCTTTTGAAAGCTTTGAAGCTGAAATTTCACTCAAGATCACTGATGTCTTTACCGGTACGACCTACCAAAAGAAATTTAAGAATGCAGCCTTAGAATTTGGAGAAGGCGCATAATTGCATCAAATCTTTTTAGACCTGCCTTACTTTTGCACCTCTCCAAATGAAATGTAGAGGCTACCTTTTACATAGTTGTTACGGTTGAATGGAAATTTAGGGTAATCGCTGTTGTCCTGAGAGTGAGTCCACATCGAGACACCAAAAAGGTCTGCGCTCAAGATATTTAATGTGCCGATATCTTTGTTTTTGCTGATTTCGTTAATCAATAAAGCCAGGTTATGCAGATACTTTTTGAGCTTGTCTTTATCATGAAATTCTGAGCAATATTTTTTGAAAAAAGATTCCATTTCAAGCTTGGAAAGTTCGAAGTCATCAGAGCTGTAAGGTCTGAAACAAAGGTGGTCCGTCATCTGTCCTGTCACCTCACCAGCGACACTCTCCTCAAAAGAATACCTTAAAACAAACTGGCTCCAGACTCTGAATTTATTGTCATTAATCTCGATCACAGCGCTATGCAAACGGTAGTGATCTGAGCAAATATCAAATGCAATTAGATGATGGCCTTCAAGGTTTAGAATTTTCTCACTGACATCGGCCTCAAAGTCCTCTACTAAATTATGATCACCAGTGACATATTCTTGATTGGTAAACTCCAAAAAAAGCTTTTCAGCAGCATCGTGACACACTAGTTTTCTGCATGACCCTTTGTTGACCCATTCATAAACCACATCTTTTTTTTCTTGAGCAGTGTCTTCGTTTAAGATTTCAGCTGGAGGAAAATGATGAATCCCTAAAGGATGAAAAAAACTGAACAAATTACATTGAATCGGTTTGACGGGCTCAATAGCCAGATCCCTGTACGTTAGCTTGCTGACTAACTGACTTGGACAAATGTTGATTTGACCAGGATACATAAGCCCGTGGCTACCCGGAACAAAGCTCCTGATAAGCGTCCTGTAAAGTGGATTGACCCGGTTAAGGGCAGAAAGGCTTGAAAAAGCTAAATTATTAAAGGTGACTAAGGCCAAAAACATACTTATTTTAAAGTACATACAAAAAGTCCGAATTTTTGTTAACGAAATATAGGTCGGTATAAATAAAAAAAATAAGCAAATCTGTAAAGCAATTAATACGTAACTTTGCCTATTTTCGCCCATAATAACTTTTGAAAACCTGGATTCAAACACCTGAGACCAAAAGTGAAAAAATCATAGACATATTTTAAACGCTATTGATTACAGTGGTTTACGCTGGGATTAAAGTTTTTTTGAGAAGTGCCGATAAGAGTATTATATAGAGTAATTGATACAAAACAGCAACCCTTGGATTATTCCAAGGTTTTTTTTTGTCCAAAAATTGGACATGACAAAATTCTCCGTTTTGCCTGTTTTTGGTGACGAGCTGAGCCAAAATCACCTCAAGTTGGAATAAAAGTCCTTGCACCTAGCAATTTTTCTTATAATAGTGTACCAGTTTACTGGTGTACGTTGTATACTATTGAGTGTGTCGGGTTGGGGTCTTAACGGTGAATTCAAGTCAGGCATATGGAGCTTACATGGAACCTCAGAATTATAGCTCTCAAAACATTCATAGTATCCTGCTTAAGCGTAAGGTGGTTCATGTTGATATGGACTGTTTTTATGCAGCAGTTGAGGCTAGAGATAACCCTCAATTAAGGGGCCGGCCACTTGTGGTTGGTGGTAAACCAAATTCCCGCGGAGTAGTCGCAACCTGCTCTTATGAGGCTAGAAAGTTTGGGGTTAGGTCAGCAATGGCAAGTGCCTTAGCTTTAAAACTTTGCCCTGAAGCCATATTTGTGAGCCCAAACTTTACGAAGTATAAAGAGGTATCGGGCCAAATAAGGTCAATTTTTCAAAGGTATACTGATAAAATCGAGCCTCTTTCCCTAGATGAGGCCTACCTTGATGTGACTGGGCACGATTTATACGCTACAAAAATAGCACAACTAATCTGTTCTAGTATTGCAAATGAGCTTTGCTTGACCGCTTCCGCCGGAGTAGCTCCGAATAAACTGATTGCAAAAATAGCCTCAGATACAAATAAGCCAAACGGCATTACTGTTGTAAGGCCTCACGAGGCTGCAGCCTTTATGGCCCCATTGAAATTAAGGAAAATAAATGGAATTGGCCCTGTAACGGAGAAAAGGTTAGCAAGCCTTGGCCTCCTGCACTGTAGGGATGTCTTAGAAAAAGAGGAGGGTTTCCTTGTTCAACACCTTGGTGAGCGCTTTGCATATAGCTTGACAGAACGCTGCCAAGGTATTGATAAACGTGGGATAGAGTCCACCGGGATTCGAAAATCACTAAGTTACGAAAATACTTTTTCAAATGATATAGCAAGCAGGGAGAGAATTCACTCAGAGCTAACCCGATTGGCTTCCAAGGTTTCTAGTAGTTTGAAAAGCAAACATTTAGCAGGAAAAACCATCACATTGAAGGCAAAGTATTTTGATTTTAAACAGGTTACCCGAAGCAAAACCATAGGACAGCCTTCAAATTGCTCCGAGCTAATTACAAGCATATGTATTGAGCTGCTTGGTAAAACTCAGATTGATGAAAAGCCCGTAAGGCTTCTTGGTATCGGTGTAAGTGGTTTCGTTGACGAGGCTAAGGAAGTTAGCTTGGCACAGCCTAATCCTTTTCTTGGTATGGAAATGGGACAAAGTGGGTGATATTACTATGAGTGAAATCAATGAGCTTCCATCTGAAAATGTCATGTTTATAAAAAACTGGCTAGGAAAAGAACAGGCTGATGATATTTTTGCTCAGCTTATGGCCCTTAAGTGGCATGATGAATACATCAAAATGTTTGGAAAAACTGTTAAAGTGCCACGCAAGGTTATTTGGGTAGGTGATGAAGGTGCTTCCTATACCTATTCACAGGTTAAGCATAAACCTCGACCTTGGCCTGATTGCCTTAATAAACTGCGGTCAAAGATCGTAGAGAGCTATGGACAAACCCTTAATAGTGCCCTTCTAAACCTATATGAAGATGGAAAAGACTATATGGGTTGGCATTCTGACAATGAAGCGGAACTTGGCATTGAGCCAGTGATCATATCCATAAGCTTTGGAGCTAGTCGAAGATTCTTGATTAAATCAAAATCAACAGGGCAGAAATATGAGTATCTGCTTGAGCATGGAAGTTTGCTTGTGATGCGTGGAAGCACTCAAGAAAAATTTCGCCATAGCTTACCTAAAATGTTGAGAGTGAACGAACCACGCATCAACGTTACCTTTAGAAATATTCTGACTTAGGAGCTTTTTTTTCTGCCACTTTTTAGCGGTGATGGGAGACGCTTTTCTGTGCATCTTGGCAGTGGTAATATAAAACTAATCAAGTTGACATGATAAATGTGGAGTTCATTTGAGGATCACTTAGGTAACTCCAAATAAATGTCCTACCCATTGATGGTTAATTTTAGTACAGTTCTGGCCTGTGATTGCGCACT
>JABSRF010000268.1 GCA_013215275.1 Oligoflexales bacterium
AGAGTGCGCAATCACAGGCCAGAACTGTACTAAAATTAACCATCAATGGGTAGGACATTTATTTGGAGTTACCTAAGTGCCCGTTGGGTATGACACCGTCATCCCCACGCGATGTTTACGAAGTAAATATAGTGGTTAGGGGGTCTTTGAGGGAGATTGCCAAACCGCCTTCGTTGCACTACGGCGTGGCAATGACATGGGACTATACTTCGGAGGTGGTAGGGTTGTGGCAACGTAAGTGCTCTTTGGGTATGACATGGTCCAGACGCAAAAAAAGCCCGATCTTTCGATCGAGCTTTCGTAGCTACATTTGGTAGCGGGGGCAGGATTTGAACCTGCGATCTTCGGGTTATGAGCCCGACGAGATACCGTACTTCTCCACCCCGCGTCAGGTAGTTACGGTTATAAGAGCAGTGATTTGAAATGTCAAGGTCAAAGCCAAATAAAAACCTGGCCATCAATGCCTGACGATAATTGATTTTTTTCTCAATGGAAAAAGGCAGCAAATCATTCTCTCAAAACTGAAGGGAATCTTGCCTCTGCAACATTAAAAAGGAGTTGTAGCATTAATGCGATATGGACTTAAAGAGGAGGTTAAGGATTCTAAGCAGGGCTATCATGCGGCTTACTGTTGAATCTTTTGAGCAAGCTGTTCAAGCTTTCCAGCCACTTCAGCATATTGGTCATTTGCAGGGAGCTTGAGTTTCTTAAAGTCCTTTCCTTCGATCAGATCATTGATGCCTTCAAGGATTTGCTTCTTGGAGTGCTCACCCCCTCCCTCAAACTTCTCTATGGGTTTTTGAGTCAATTGGTTTAGTTTGTTGGCCAGGTCTTGTAGCTGGTCCGACGATCGCAGCTGAATAGGAGATGGCTTTTTGCCTTCAAGAAGGTCATCGAGAAACCGCAAGATTGAGACCATAGGGCCATATATTTGATGAGTATACCTCGCGGATATGAAGAGGGTTGTAGCAATAAAGCAAATAATGAGCACAAGGCCTATGATTGCTGGCTTGCCTATCTTGGCAAGGGTAATGAAGCTTTCACTCTTGTCTAGCTGAAAATAAATAGATAGTGATTCGTAGATATCCCACAAATAGTAGCCGAAAACACCGAATACTAAGATCGAGAAAACCAAATTTATGATTAGAAACGTTAAGCCAAATCGTAATTGTTTGTATGGCTCAATTAAGATTACACCTCGACGCGTCGCTTTTAGCTTTACCATACCGCTAACACCCTTATCAAAGTTGTCCCTAACCTAAATTGTAACACTATCGTAGGCTTTCTTAGGCTAGGTCTAAAGACGCTTCCGGACTAAAGCTAGGAATCTAAGCTCAGGGTACTCAAGAGGCTTGCGGTGGCAATGGCTGCTGTATAAGCCCTAAGGATATGGTCCCCAAGCTTTTGGATGCGATGCCCGCGAGCCTGTAGCATACTTAGCTCCTCTTGGGTAAAGCCTTTCTCTCCCCCAACCACGGCACAGCTAGAGTTGCCGGAGAGTGCATCCGAATGGCTCAGAAATGGCTCGGTTCCCGATGCATCGAGGACAAGGCATTCTGAATACTGCTCTTCAAGGTGGGCTATCATTTGAGATAACTTTGGCCAGGTCTTTATCTCAGGAATATGATTGCGCTTACACTGCTTTACTGACGCTAAGATGATCTTATGCCACCGCTGAATTGCCTTTTCGGTGATTCTGCTTTTTTCGACTTGATCACTTAAAAAAACATGGATGGTGCTCATTCCAAGCTCGGTAAGGCAAGGGAGGAGCTCATCCACAAACCCAGGTTTTAAGGCTCCAACTGCTATGGCATGCTTGCTTTTTAATTCTGCCTCACCAAGTGGTGTCGCCATGACAAGAGCTTTTTTATTGTCCAAATAACTGATAGAGCCACTTGCGGCATTGCCCCGACCATCAAAGACCTCAACCAGGGACCCTTCGGTAAGCTTGAGCACCTTCTTCATATGGTGGTGCTCCTCTCCTGTGATCTCCCACTCTTGGTCGTGATTGTCTACTTGCTTACAGGTTCCTAAAAATCGGAAGGTATGCTTCATTTTTTTTCCAAGTACAAACAAGACCAATCAGACTGTTCCCACTCCTTGGAACAGCTAAGCCCATGTTCAGCGGCTTTTTCTAGCATCTTTGCTTTCTGCTCCACGAGAATGCCTGACAAGATAAGCTTTCCTTGGGGGGCAAGCTCAGCAGCAAGGTCACCAATGATTTTTTCTAAGACTACAAACAGAATGTTGGCAACAACCAGATCGTAAGATCCGGTTTGCTCTTCAGTTTTGAAGGAACTGCTTGGAACACTCCCTTTCCAAACCGAAAAATCAACCTGATTTGCTTTTGCATTCGCTTTGCTTGCAACAATAGAATTGGGGTCAATATCGCATGCGTGAACAGTAGAAAAGCCCATTTTTTTAGCTGCGATCGAGAGAACTCCAGAGCCGGTCCCGACATCGAGGAATCGCAGACTGGTCGAGGCTTTTACAAATTCCGTAAAGTTTTCGAGAGCCTTTAAACAAACCTGAGTGGTGGCATGCTGGCCGGTGCCGAATGCCATGCCAGGATCAATGATAAGTGGAATCAATGAACTAGCTGGCTCAGGCCCTTTTTCCCATGGTGGATAAAGATAAAAACTGTCAGTACGTATTGGCTTAAAGCTCTCTTTCCAGCCTTCAAGCCATACACTGGTTTCCATGCTTTTTTGCTTACAGCTGATTCCTTGAGGAAAGCTCTGCATAAGCTTGGCGTGTAATGTTTGCAGGTGCTCTATGTCGTAGCTATAAATACTGATTGGGCTCAATTCTCCACCAAGCTCTTGATAAAAATTGCGCTCAGTGTCTACGAATTCGTGATCAATATCGAGGTCTTCAAGTGCGCCTTCCACAAAGCTTTCTTCACCATTGGCATAGAGCCAAGACTTTACCTGCTCTTTGAGGTGAGCTTTTGCTTCAGAGTCTGCGATAAACGCAATCTGTAATTCATAAGTATGTTTAGGGGCCATTTCTTTTCCTTAAGAATCAGAATCCTTGTTCGGCTTTATGAAACACCAAAGGATGTAGGGGAGCACTGGGGTTCCAAAAATGAAAGCGAGTGAAGTTGACTTTTTGTAAATCGGCTTTCTCTTTGGTCCTAGAAGCTTTCTCAACATCACCCAGAAGGTAATAAGCAGACGCCTTTAGTGCTAAGACATCAAGGTGCTCATACTGCCATTTAAATCGTTTATTGATCAACTTCAAAAGAGCTTTTGGTTTTTTGGCAATAAGTAGAAGTTCTGCCTTCAACATATCTGCCCAAAAGTTGCGCTCTTTCTGCTGGCTAACCTGCAAGCGCCTAAGATTTTTCAAAATCTTTTCAGCTTCTCGGTACTGCTGCAGCTGAATCGAGGCCTTTGCTTTACCATAGAGGCTTTGCCAATTCAATTGATCCTTTATACTCAAATCGAAATAAGCCTTAGCTCGTTGTAAATGGACCCTTTTCTTAGCTCCCAGTAGTAGGGCCACTCCATTTAGGTGTTTGTATGCATAAGCGTGAATATTGGTATCCCATGATTTTTCCAAAAATTCAGAAGCTTCCAATAGTCGCTCTGATGCAATAAGTGTGCGGGCTTTCAGGAGTTGCATTTCATACAGAAAAATAGGGTCAGGCTCGTAATCCATATATTTACGGTAGGTATGCTCGAGAATGGGAAGAGCTTTCTTAGCATAGGCATTCTGGATTCCGAGTGCGGTTAGGATGCGCACCAGCCTGTAATCACTTGAAAAAATAAGTATCGTTTCACTTGAGCTAAACAAAGCCTTTAGGGCGGTGACTTTGGACCTTGTTTGCGCTAGTAGCTTCAATGCTGAGAGTTTGTAAGACCAATTATGGTCTTGACCTCTTGTGCTTGTCATTGCTCTGTCCACCAAGCCGGGTATTGGCTGAAGGTGCTGGTTGGTGAAAAGCGCTAATGCCCATTCATAGTAGAGAAATTTCAAGAGGGTGTGTTTGTTCTTGGGCAGGGCGTTCAGTGCATAAAAGAAGCGACGGTTGATAACATTTGATCTTGAGATATTGGAGGCCGCTCTAGCGCCTGCAATATGAGCAAAAAATGTCAACTCACGACGTGCTTGGTTTTGAGTTTTGTTGTTGGCACCTATGGATTTGAGCAAGATTTTGTAAGCATCATTAGCGAATGGAGCCTGATTCTTCGATACAGCTAGAACTAAAAGTTTAGCAACACAAGTTGCAGAAAGCTCCCAAGAGGTGCAGTAGTTTCCAACAATGGCTCGTGCCATTTTTAGCTTGAATTGGTTTATCAATGCTAAAGTCAGGATAATAAGTGCAATGCTTCTATTGTCTTCCTGCTTAAGATTGTTTACCTGAGATTCACTGAGGCCTTCTAGCTCATCGAGGAAGGGAGTCATCATAGAATAAGCTTGGAAATTTTGACCACTTAGGAGAAAGCATTCTGCCATTGCAATGCTTAGGGACAAGGGCCTTTCATGTGCAGCTTCAATGCTCTTAACTCCATGGCTCGTGAGTACCTTGCAATTTCCATCTTTGGTCACTTGTCTAAGAATCAGATCATTCTGTTTCCGAGAGTCCAACTGGCTTTGCTTTCGGTTTAAAATGTCTGTTATTTTCTGGAGGGGGGCCTTTAACACTGCTGGCTTCATAAGTGCAGTGACTGAAACAGCTAGAATACAAAAAACGATCGCTCCTAAGAAGAATAATCTCCGGAAGGCATATTGATCCGACCTGTTAAGGAATTTAGTTGATGAGGGTGTTACAGCAGGCCTACTGGGAGCGCTTATGCGACTCTTTGCAGGCCTCCTTGGTGTATGACCAGGATGTAGCTGGCTTTTTTTATTTTTTTTGTCGTTAGGCTCATCCATACAACACTACCGCTCGGCAATCGATCTACTTCCTCATCTCTACATTCGGAAATTCCAGCCGTTTTTGTAGGTTGCTACGTAGGGTAACTCCAAATAAATGTCCTACCCATTGATGGTTAATTTTAGTACAGTTCTGGCCTGTGATTGCGCACTCTA
>JABSRF010000269.1 GCA_013215275.1 Oligoflexales bacterium
TCTCCTTATGTAAATTCAGCATGTTACATTTAGGAGTTTTACTTATCAAATGGTCCTAAAAACGGGGTCCACTATAAGCACCATGTTTCGGAGCCTAGGCCCACTTGGAGAAATAATTGGGATTACGGGAGCCCTTCCGGTCTTTGTGGTCACCGCAATTCCAGGAGCATTTGTGGGAGGATCATTTGGAGCCATCGCCCATCTAACGAAATTAAGGAAGCGCTGCACTGAGATCCTTGATGACCCCTTTGGGTCAATCAATTGATGCTGATGTCGGATTGCTGGTATCCAGCTCTCTTAAACTTCCGTTCAAAAGAACACAAGCTTGTGAAAGCCTGCATTTAAAATGAACAAGATCATAGATCCAAAAAACTGGCCGGAAGACCAATTTTGGCTGTGCCTAGCTTCAGTCAAATCAGGATGTTAGATTAAAGCCTTTTCCCAGCGGCCGAAAAATATTACTTTGTGAAACTCATGGATCGCTTGCCATTTTCTGGAGGTTGCTTTGCAGGCCAAGAAAAGAGTTATCGTCGTCGGAGGTGGTTTTGGTGGTATTAATGCAGCCAAGACCCTACAGAATTGTAAAGATCTTGATATCACAATACTCGATCAAAGAAATCACCACCTTTTCCAACCCCTTCTTTATCAAGTTGCTATGGCAGGACTTAGCCCGGCTGAGATCGCATGCCCAATAAGGAGTTTATTCCGAACCAAAAAAAATGTTTCTGTCTTTCTTGCTAAAGTAACTGAGGTCGATTTAAAAAATAAGAAAGTCAAGACTGCAGCCGGTGAGTTTGCATTTGATTACTGCGTTTTAGCATGTGGAGCTAACAGCAGCTACTTTGGCAACACAGACTGGGAACAGTTTGCTCCAGGCCTCAAAACCATTGAGCAAGCAACTGAAATGCGCCGAAGAGTGCTTATGGCATTCGAACGTGCTGAATCTACTCGTGACCGAGAAGCTCAGAGGTACTACCTGACTTTTGTTGTTGTGGGTGGCGGCCCTACTGGAGTCGAGCTTGCTGGTGCCATTGGGGAGATTTCAAAATTTACCCTGGACAAGGACTTTCGAAACATCGACCCGGGAAGAACCCGTATCATTCTGATCGAAGCAGGTGAACGAATTCTTCAGTCCTTTGACCCACAACTTTCTCGCAAAGCTTGTCGAGCGCTTGAAAAATTAGGGGTCCAAGTTTGGACTTCTTCAAAAGTTAGTAAAATCAGTAAAGATGGTGTGGTTGTTGGAGATGAATTCTTAAGAGCTAAAACGGTTCTATGGGCTGCAGGCGTTGGGCCTGCTGAGCTAAGTTCCGGCATTGACTGCCCAAAAGACCGACAAGGACGAATAAAGGTAGAGCCTGACTTGAGCCTACCAGGCCATTCGGATGTATTCTGTATTGGTGACCAGGCTCATACCCTAGATAGAGACCAAAAACCCCTCCCAGGTCTAGCTCCCGTTGCAATCCAACAGGGACGGCATGTTGGAAAGCTCATCATTGATGATCTAAAAGGAAAAGATAGGCAACCGTTCCAATACTGGGACAAGGGGGCACTTGCTACGATAGGTAGAAAATCTGCAGTTATGCAGGTTGGAAAACTTAAAAGCTTCGGCTTTTTTGCCTGGCTCGTTTGGCTCTTCGTGCATATCTTCTATTTAATTGGTTTTCGCAATAGAATGGCCGTGTTCTGGCAATGGGCTTGGCATTATGTTTCTTACGCAAGAGGGGCAAGGCTCATCATTCATAAAAGCTGGAGAATGTTCGATAAAAAAGACTGACTTTAGCCTCTATTGTTAGGGACTTTGAGTGTTTGGCCTGCATATATGCGGGAGTGACGCATGGAGTTTATATGCTTGATTCTTTTTATGCTTGAGCCAAACTTCTTGGCAACATGGTACAGATTGTCGCCTTTTCTGACCAAATATTTTAGGTAGCGTTTTTTTCTTGCTGCCTGAGGTACGTTTATAAGCCGTCCAGCTATAATCTTATTCCCTCCAAGCTTGTTTGCTTTCCTAATCTGAGGCACCGAAGCTTTAAATTTTCTTGCAATGGAGATCAAGGTATCTCCTCGGCGAATTCGATATTTTTGATAGGAAAGACCAGTGCTTTCTTTCACTGCTCGAGAATTCATATTTAGAGGCTGAAGCTGGGCAAGTAACTTAGAGTCGGACCCAACTGGAACCCATAAGTCATAGGTACTTTTATGGGCTGGGGTTATCTTTCTTAGTAGATTGGGGTTAAGACTTTTTAATTTTTTGTACGTGATATTCAGTTTTTTAGCTAAATCTCTGACTCTCACAGGTGAGGGCACCGAAACGCGAACCAGCTCCGGGTATGGAATCGGCTTAGGTTCCTTGAACCCGTGAGAACGAGCCTGTTGCCCTAGGATAGCAGCAGCTATGAATTTTGGGACATAGTTTCTCGTTTCCCTGGGTAAGGCTTTCATTTCAATCAATTTCCAGTAATCTCTTACTCCATGTTTGATGATGGTATTCATTACTCGCGACTCACCCGAATTATAGGCTGCGAAGGCTAGCTCCCAGGAGTTAAAGACCTTATGCAGGCTCTTAAGATACCTTATGGCTGCCTGAGTGGACCTTATCGGATCAAGGCGCTCGTCAACATAGGAGTTGATACTGAGTCCAAATCTTTTTCCCGTTCCCCTGATAAACTGCCACGGACCAACAGCTCCCGCTCGTGACTTTGCCCTAATGATGAAACCACTTTCAATCATGGCTAAATAGAATATTTCTTTAGGAAGTCCATGGTCGATCAGCTGCTTTTCGATGAATAAACGGTATTTTGCTCCTCGATCAATAAAGTTTTGAAAGACCCCTCTTTCTTGTTTGCTAAAATAGCGGATCCACTTCATCACCAATGGATGAGAGGCTTTTTCAGAAAGTGGAATGAAATGATCGCTATGATTAGCCAGCTCCACATGGGGAGCATCCTCTTTCTTCTCGATAATTTTATATGGTGGCGGTAAAAATGCATTGCTTGCGTTTATGAACGGGTTCAAAAGATCATCGGAGCCATCCACTTCATAGACGTGCTGATTTGATGTGCTGCACGACCCGACCAATAGGCTGCTTACGATTGCTATGGGGTTAAAAAATCTATAGGCTTTGTCAAGCATTCAGTCTTACCTTTTACAAACTCTATGAAGAAGGGCTTCAATTTTTGATCCTTGGCCTTATTAAGAGTATAGATTCAAACCCTATGGAGGTAAAAAGTAGCCAGGAGCAAAAAAACCTCAACCACCCATATTTATTTAAATAACTCAGATTTTACCCATTCTCTTAACGATCGTTTCAGGTAATACTTTCCCACCTTCAGCCCATAGAAAACCAACAACACTGGGCTGCATGGAGGAAAAAATGAGTTTTGAGTTAATTATTATTGAGCAAGAAAAAGTATTTAGGTAAGTTTTCCAAGTTTAAAGGAATCTGCGCAAGTGAAACGCACCATAGCTCATCAGAGGCTTCGAGCGAGGGAGCGTAACTGCGAAACTAAACGTCAGGAAATAAATTGGAAGAGCAAAAAAGAACAATCCTATCTGGCATCCAACCTTCAAATAGCCTTCATTTGGGCAACTATTTGGGAGCAGTCAGAAACTGGCGCGAAATGCAGCAAGAGTATCGCTGCTTTTATATGATGGTTGATTTGCACGCTATCACCGTCACCCAAGACCCAGAGACCTTGAGAGAAAGTTCTTACCTGGGCATAGCTAGTTACATAGCAGCAGGCCTTGATCCTGAGAATTCAGTTCTATTTTTGCAATCTCATGTTTCTGCTCATGCTGAGCTAGCTTGGATCTTTAACTGCACCTCCTACATGGGAGAGTTAAGCAGAATGACACAATTCAAGGATAAAAGTGCAAAGCAGGGTAAGAATATTCCTGTTGGCTTGTTTACCTACCCTAACCTTATGGCTGCAGATATTCTTTTGTATCAGCCCCACTACGTTCCAGTTGGTAACGACCAAAAGCAGCATGTGGAGCATACACGCAACCTTGCAGAGCGTATCAACAACCGCTATCAGAAAGACATTTTTAAAATTCCTGAGCCCTTCATCGGTAAACAAGGTGCTCGCGTCATGGATTTGCAAAACCCCACGTCAAAAATGAGCAAGTCTGTAGAGAACCCAAAAGGAGCTGTCTTCTTAACGGATACTGACAAGCAAATCATGAAAAAGGTTAAGTCTGCGGTCACAGATTCTGGCTCAGAGGTTAAAACATATGATGAAGCCAGCCCTGGCCTTAGAAACCTTATCGATATCAATTCGGCGTTAAGTAACCGCAGTCATGAAGAGGTGGCCAATGAGTTTTCAGGTAAAATGTATGGTCACCTCAAGGTTGCGACTGCAGAGTTGGTGGTTGAAACCTTAGCTCCGATTCGAGAAAAAATGAACCAATTGTTGAATGACAAGGCTTATTTAAATAAAATTCTTAAAACAGGCGCTGAGTCAGCGCAAATCGTTGCGCAAAAAACTCTTAACCAAGTTTATGATGCAACTGGTTTTATTCCAAAAGTGCCCTAAAGCTTAGAGAGGTAAGCTAACGATGAAAAAGCAAGGTTTGTTGGCCATTTTGTTGATGCTCACGATGACCTCCTGCGTTACGACAGGTAAAAACTTTCCTTCGGACCTCGCATGGATCAAAAAAGAAAATACTAAGAAATCAGATGTCAAAATGGTGCTTGGCCCCCCATTTGCCATTGGCAACTCTGGAGGCGTGGTGACCTGGACTTATGCATTTTATAAGTATCAGCTTTTTGGAAAAACATCTCACAAGGAGTTGAAGTTTTACTGGAATCCCAACCATTCAGTTAAACACTTCAGCTTCAATTCAAGCTTTCCTGATGACTTAAACTCAGCGTTAAAAAAGGCAGGCTCTCCCGCTGAAAACAGCACAGAGCAGCCTTCTTCGAAAAAACGCTTATATCCAAAGTACTAGGTAAGGTAACTCCAAATAAATGTCCTACCCATTGATGGTTAATTTTAGTACAGTTCTGGCCTGTGATTGCGCACTC
>JABSRF010000027.1 GCA_013215275.1 Oligoflexales bacterium
CTCGACAACATGCGTTGAATGCCATACCTTCAGATCTTACGTTGAGTATTTCAGCTATCCTACTGAGACTGGTTTTAAGACCTTCGGCTGGGGTGTTGATTGTTTCGGAATATGTTCTCTTGCAGTCTCGACATTTGAACAGCTCTCTTTGCCCATTTTGCTTGGTTTTATAGGTTTGATTTAATCTGACATTACTGGATTGGCAGTGTGGGCATGATACGGCTGACAGTTCCATTTGAAACCTCAAATAGCCAAATATATCAACTACCTAAATTGCTTACTAGTTAGTCAATAGTATGGGACCAGTGCCCTTAGGGGTATATGAAAATCTGATAGCGAAAAGAATGAGAGTGTTAAAAATGAGTAAAGGTATTATAGACTCGATCGAAATTGTTCATAACCGTCTGTCCGATACTAATTTTGTTTGGTTTCCGTTTCTGTGGCTTAAGCTTTCCCCTTCACAGCAGCTCACTCCCTGGCACCTTGTAAAGATGACTTTCTGGTTTGGTCTTTATTTCAATGTAGCCTACCTAGTAAAGAAACTAATATTTGGAGAAACCATCGAGATAATCCATGTCTTTGAAGGGCAGCTAGCGTTTATGGCTTTATTTTATATTTGGTTTAATTTGGTGACTAAAACATTTTGGAACCGCAGAGCTAAGAGGATAAACCAAGGTACTAAGCCATAATATCCTGACTAGGATCAACGCTTTTCTACCAGGTTGACAACTGCTCTGCAGTCATTGAGGGCTTCACATTGGAATTTGTCCTCTTTCAAGAAGCCTCTTCGTTTGCAGATAGATTTACAAACAATGGGAGATTAGGAGCGTGAAATGATGACTCTCCGATAACTGTTTCGGTGGATTTTACTTCACATCCTAAGCCTCGCTCGGTACTCTATGATATGAATAATATAAAATTTTTCTAAAGCAACTGATTTGAATGCTCAAAGGAGCCTGGCTATATGACTCAAAACTTCAATAATAGGCAGTTAATTTTGAAGATCATATTTCTTGCTATCTTACTAGTGGGCGCACTTTTTGCGAGGCAGTACTTTTTGGAATTGAGTGAGCCAAAAGGAGACGCTCCAGTTGGAAGCCGCATGCCGGCGCAGTTCAATATGATCACAGATGGGCACCTTCTTGGCCTTAGCCTTGCTGATAATGCACAAGGAGAAAACCACCGCTGCTTTTCAGGATTGCCATATGTGCTGCCTATTAAAATAATTAACCACAGTCCACATACCCTTCACTCAGGATTTGAATCTAGGGATGGAGTGCGACCAGTTAACATCGGCTATCGCTTGTATCATGACGATTTCAAGGAACCTAAGGAGGGAAAAAGGCACTTTTTTCCAGCACCTTTTGTTCCCAGTGGTCGGAATGAAAGCTCAGACTTATCAATCGTCATTGAATGTCCAGCCGAGCTCGGGCTTTATCAATTGTCTGTGGAATTCGTACAAGAGGGGGTTGCATGGCAGAATGATCTCAGCCAAAAAACTAGCTTTGTTGACCGTGTCGGCTTGGATGTAAAGCCTCTTATGTATCCTTGTGATGGAAATAAAGAGGCTTATAACTCTAAGATGAGCCAACTTTTATTGGACTCTAGAGTCCCTGAAACGATAAAGCAAGTGAGTGTGGGTGCGCAAAGGCTCTTAGAGGTGTCTCGGAAATTGTCCCAAACGGCAATGCCACATTATCTATTAAGCAATGCAGGTAGCCAGTATCCGATGGTCTGGGTCAGGGATTTAGCGACGATTCAAGAGGCTTATTTAAACTATCTTGACTTTGAAAAAAATCAAGATAGTCATTGGAGCGAGCTGTTTTTTAGATTCCAAGACAATGAGATGGGTGTGCCTGATTGGGTTGCCCTAAACCAACAGCATTACTCCATCACTTATGACAAAAATACCGTAAGCTCCGACCAAGAGTTATGGCTTGTTCATGGCATTTTTTATGCCATCGAAAAAGGGCGCTTGAATCCTGAATGGCTTGAAAAAAAGACGAGAGAGCTCAGCCATCAAAAGCATATTGAGATGGCTATATCTTGGTTGATAAATAACCGCTATAGCTCAAAGCATACCTGTATCACCAGTGGGCATACCATCGATTGGGGGGATGTAGGGCCATTTGGTGCCGACAGTTCCACATCTACTAAGATTGAATACGGTGGTGTTGAGGTTTGTAGCACTTATATTCAGTCTCTATTTTTGCAAGTAAGTAAACAGATTCTTAGCTATACCGACTCCTATCCGCATCATCCTTTTTCGCCCCAGTTTATAAAAAAATTAGATGACCTTAAACCCAAGATCACAGCATTTGTAGACAATGAATTATGGATGAAGAAGGAAGGGTTCTTCAAAATGCATTACCATTTATCACCTCCCAAAATACCAGATGCAGGAGAAAAATTCGCTTTAGGAGCCCAGGTCTTGGCCTATGAATCGGGGGCATTGCAGGCACATCAATTGAAGTCAATCACCGATGCAATCTTGGTCAGACAGAAAAAGTATCGTGTTTCGACCATTTCAGGGGTACTATTTCCTGCTTATGATAAGGGAGTATACCAAAACCCCATCATGCAGCCTTATGAATACCAAAATGGAGGTCAATGGGACTGGTTCGGGGGACGAGCAAGCATCATGGTTGGCAAAAACAACCCAGTTTTAGGTAAGAAAAAGCTAGAGGAGATAGCAGATAAAGTCCTAAAAAATGGTACTTTCTATGAATGGGAACACCTTGATGGTCGCCCTGGTGCTGGGCCGCATTTCCGGGCTGGTGCTGCAGCCTTTCTTTCTTCAGCTCTCAAACTCTATGTTGATGGCTATGAGCATGTAAGTAAAAGTTAGGGGAATTATAGCTCTAAATGATCATATAGATCTCGATTTTTATTTGCAGCAGTCTAGTATAAATGGTGTACGCTTTTTTAAATTCTTCATTATACTTGTGCAGATTTGCGATGATATCTTCACATGGCTTTGTGTGCTCCTTTTCTTTTAAGTGAAAGCCTTCTTCAAAGAAGACCCCCGAGATCAGCAAGGTAGCTACAGCTCCCAAGACACTCAAAGCTTGGATCGATCCTGAGTAGAAGCTACTCGTTTTTCCCCAACTCTTAAGTGGGTCTTCTGGATGCCTAAAGTCACTCAATTGAGAAAAATAATCCTGCTTGGCTTTCCTTAGCTCGAAATTGCTTTTATAAGAATCATCAAACCTTATTTCCACATTATTCGGGCTTTTTGCTATTGCGAGTTTCTTACCGAAGCTTAGCTCACCATCAATCTTGGTTCTGTCTGGAAAAAACAAAGTCTCGACGCCGTTGACTTTTTTACTCACTAGCCCTTCCAAGGTAAACTTTAGATCTCCACCTATTTCCAGATCTCCTACTTTTTGGTCATTTCCTGTGTGCAACTGTGAGGTTAACTTCTTCTCTGGCGATTCAATCAAATATACTTGAAGGGTGAATGGGTCCTCTAAAAAACGGTAACCAGGAAGCTTATTGTTCTTTACTTGAAAGTAAGGTGAACCCTTTTCTCTCACTAAAACAAATTTTTCTCCTTCATCGTTAGAAAGAACTCGTTGACTTCGCCAAAACACTTGCCAGTAGTAAACAGATTTGACTGAATTGTAGGTGCCTACAGCAGCTCCTGCTAACAGAATTCCATTTAAGAAGTTAACGGTCGCAATTTTTGTAGCTTGGTACTGAGCTGCAGCTCTCTCTTTTTCCCTTTCCTCTGCAAGTTTTCGTTCATCTTCCAGTTTTGATAGCTCCCATAGCTCCCCGACATTTCCAGCTATCGAGAGGGCGTCAATGATATCCTCTACATTCATACTGGAGATTTTCTTGATAAGGGCTTTCTCTTTCTCTCCGATTTTTTTACTGAGCACTGGATCTTTACAAAGGTGAATGCTTGCGTCTAGGTGTGACGTTAGGCTCTTAATTTTTCTAGCTTGCTCACCCATTTGCTCTTCAAGAATTGCTTGTTCTCCTAGCAACTGACTTAAAGGGCTCTCTTCAGGAGTCTTGGGGTTGTAGTTAGTGGCAAAGCTTTTTATTTCGGAGCATTTTTCCTCTTCCGATAGGTCGGACTTAATTTGACAAGTCTGGTACTTAATGGTCACTGCTCCAACAGGAAAGTTTCTAATTGCGTGAAGGTCTTTGTACGCTTCCCCGCGAATGCAGGTATTCTTGGTATTGCAAGCCTTGAACTTAACATAGGTGTTGGGATCTTTTTTTACAAACGACAAGGTCGGGACGTCCACTTCGTTGATTTTGATGTACAGGACCTTTAAGGTATCAACATCTTCGACGGCCTCACTTGGTTCGCCGTCATTGACAGATGGCTCTGGCTTGTAAGGATTATTGACTGTGGGGGCCTCCACCTTCTTAATATCCTTAACCTCAGGCTTAAACGCTCGGCATGAGATGCTAATTGCTATAAAAATAAAAAGTTTGAATACCATAGAGCTAACAAGTAGTTTAAGTTTCTTTTAGGGGATATCGGCTTTCATGAGCTATTTCTGAAGTTTATTGAGGTCGCAGAATGTTATTTCTTAGTGGAGCATGAGTATGTACAAACTGCGTCCCTACCAGCAGCAGGCAGTTGAGGGAGTTGTGAAATATTTTCGGGGCTTTAGAAGGCCTGGGCTAGTGGTCCTCCCCACAGGTGCTGGAAAAAGCCTGGTCATTGCTGAGCTGGCAAAAATAGCAAAAGGACGTGTCTTGGTGCTCGCTCATGTAAAGGAGTTAGTTGAGCAAAATTTCGAAAAATTCTCGGCAATTGCAGGAGATGCTGGTATTTTTTCTGCAGGTTTAAATAGGAAGGATTGCGGTGAAAAAGTCATTTTCGGCAGCATCCAGTCTGTAGCTCGAGCAGAGCCTGGGTTTTTCTCAGATTTCTCTTTATTGATTATAGATGAATGCCATCGAGTCTCAATGGACCCTAAGAGCCAGTATCACCAACTGATCTCAAAGCTGCAGAGGAGCTCAAAACGGCTTTGTGTTTTAGGCTTAACGGCGACTCCTTATAGACAAGGTCAAGGCTGGATTTATGAGTACAATATGCGTGGATTTAAGGCGAGTGAACAAGCCTGCTTTTTTGCCTGTTGTATCTTTGAACTTCCACTACATTATATGATCAGAAATTCCTACCTGACCCAACCAATTAAAATTGATGCTCCGGTTGCTTGCTACGATTTTTCAAAGCTTTGCGAAAACCGAGAAGGCTCTTTCCAAATCAAGGAGATTGAGCAATGCCTGAAAGAACAAAAGCGCATCACCCCAGGGATTATAGAGCATATTGTTTCCCAAGCTGAATCGCGAATGGGTGTTATGATTTTTGCAGCAACTGTTCGTCATGCTCAAGAGATTCTCTCCCTTATTCCCAAGGGGCAAGCTGCATTGATTGTGGGAGATACGAGTATTGAAGAACGAAACCGTTTGGTCGGGCAATTTAAAGATCGCAAATTCAAATTTTTAGTGAACGTTTCGGTTCTGACCACTGGTTTTGACGCCCCTCATGTTGATCTTATTGCAATTTTGAGGCCTACTGAATCTGTCAGTCTTTATCAGCAAATCGTCGGTAGAGGCCTAAGGTTATTTCCAGGAAAAAAAGACTGCCTGATCTTAGATTATACCGGCCAAGGCCATGACATCTTTGCTCCAGAAGTTAGTGGAAAAAAGCCTCACGCTGATGCGCAGATTGTAGAAGTTCCCTGTCCAGAGTGTGGTTTTAAAAACCAGTTTTGGGGCAAGGCAGACGTGAATGGATACGTCATCGAGCATCATGGTAGGCGATGCAAAGCAGTCAGGATAAATGGAGCAAGTGAGACGCCTCAGCAGTGCGAGTTTCGTTTTCGCTTCAAGGTTTGCGATCACTGTGGAGCAGAAAATGATATTACTGCAAGAGTATGTCACAGCTGTGATGAAAACTTAATTGATCCAGATGAAAAGCTAAAAAAAGCAATGGCTCTGAAGGACTCTCACGTGATGAAGCCTGATGCGATGTATTTTGCATCAGCTATGGATAAAAAACAAAGGCCTCGATTAGAGGTTACCTATGCTGATTTAGATGGGAATTGTCTTAAGGAATTTCATTATTTGCAGGGTTCAGCGCAAATGCGAGCATTCTATTACAAATTTGTTCGCATGCACCTCAAAGCACCAGGGTTTAGCCAAAACTTTAAGGGGCTTGACCATATTGTCAGTAGCAGGGAAAAATTTCGCTTACCGCTTTTTGTCGTTGCCAGAAAAAAGAAGTATTTCTGGGAAATCCGTGAAAAAATCTTTGACATCTAAAAATATTACCCAATTAATCCCTATAAAAAGCATCTTAAATTAAACGGGAATTTTCTTAGAGACACCCAGTTGTTGAGTTTTGTTGATTCATACCCGATTCTGCGTTTATAGACGAAAGTGCGCTTATATAGTTCAGAGTTGTTATGGCTATTTTATCTAAGGTTCCAACTTATCTAAGTATCTTGAGCACAGGTATCTTTCTGTGTTTAGCCCTGTCATGTGGTTCGGGTTCCTTTGTTGACTCAAATGTTAATGGACGCAGTGCTGCTTTAGCTGAAGGGGAAAAAATCGATGCTGTGACCGACATTGAGCGAGCAGAAAGTGAGCAAGATTCTGAAGAGGATATCGTTGCCGAAGTGCCTGCCGTTATTTCAGGAGCTCATTTGAGTTGTCAGTATAGTTATACTGAAACAAATCTGCCGGGATCTGAAGTCGCATGCCGTTTGGAAAATAAGCACCTTGAAGGGGTAGACTTGAAGCCTGGCCGAACAATCGAAATTGGAGGCAAAACTTTTGAGGTGGAGAAGGTGTGGGAAGAGAAAGGCTCAACTCTTTTTACTTTAAAAGTAGAAGAAGATACCATCGCTGAGCTAGAAAAGGTTGTTGAGGACCTCGATTCGAGTCCAACCGTAGACGACTCTGTCGATAAGCCTCTACCCAGTCCCTTAGAGCCAAATGAAAATGAAGTTTCTGACGAGGATAATGACTTAGCCGAAGAGAAGCAAGAAGTTGAGCCTAGTCCAAATTTTACTGCACCAAATCAACTTAGCCTCAAATTAATTAAAAATCAAATGGCCCAACTTCAGTTAACAGGAGGGTCCGACTCTGGCCGGGATGTTAGCTATGAGATTGTTACCCAAGCTGTTTCGGGAACAATTACTGAGTTTAATGCAAGTACAGGGGCTCTGAGTTACACGCCCTTGCTTGATTTTGTTGGGATAGACTCCTTCACATTTGTGATTAAAGACGAAATGTTTTCTTCACAGGAGTTTACCTTTGAGTTTGTTGTCTTAGAGTCATTGATGCTTAGTGACGATTTTGAGAGGTTGAACCCTTTAGAAGGTCCATGGGTCCAATCGCAGACCTGGGTGGATGGTCTGAAAATCTATGACAGGCAGACTCAAGAGCAAAGCTCCTTGTTTTTATTCGGTAATGGTGACAATACCAACTTTGACAATATACAGATTATCAGTGAGTTTAACGACTTTACGGACTTTTCAACAGCAAAGATGTCTGCTTCCTATTTACTCCAAGATGTAGGGGACGACTCTTCCGGAGCTTTCTTACCACAAGAAACCATGAATATAAAGATCTGCATAAAATCTTCTGCTGCTGAATGTGGAATTGATCCAAAGAATGAAAGCTTGCTGAATGATCCCTCCATATGGCTTACAGTTTATACACCACCTCAAAGTGAACTGAATGATGGTGAGCGGGATTGTAGAGACTTAAACTGGCTGAATCTTGATTTTGACCTTAATTTTGACGATACGGAAGGAAATTATCAAGATTTTAGCCGAAGCAAAGTATCAGTTATGCTTGAAGCCGCAAATATGCAGGCAGGAATGGCGATCGTCGGAGATTTGGATGCAAACTGCAATGACGTAGTGATTTTCGATCAAGTTCGCTTCGAAGGAACGAGCTTGAATCCATAAGCCAAGCCTGTTTATTCTTTTGGAGGTATTGGGCATACCCATCCAGAGTTTTTCTTTTTTTGCACCCCCCAACCTTTGTAAGCTGCTCTAAATAAGGTGTATATACCCTGCTGCATAGCTTCTGAAGCAAATAACTCCTGGTATTCCGCATCTGAAAAATAAGCATGATCCATGCAATCGACAAAGGTGCCTAGGGCATAAGTTCTGCTGTTGAACTCGCTTAAAAGTTCAAGGTACCGTTCATAGATTGGCCCGATACAAGATTGGACTTTAGGCCCATCATAAAAGCTTATGCTTACCTCCTCTACAGACTTTGTTTTTAGTACGGAGAAAGATGAGTCAATAAAATTTTTGAGCAAGATAGGGAGCTGCTCTTTGGCCTTGTGATTTAGTAAACTGAGTTTCTCAATATCATAAGATACATGGCTAAGAGGGCTTGGAGATGAAACATAATAATCACCCAGTTCTAGGGATCTTGCAACCATCCCTGGAGTTCCCCCATAGCTACTTGCTTGGATTAAAGCATCAAATTTCTTACCCAGTGCATCAGTAAATCTTTTTAGTCCATCGAAGTACTCATTGGTATAAAAGATTTCTTTGCCCATAGAAAATGAGTATCCTGGAATTTCTATTTCGGGGATTTTAGCACCAAAATAATATAGAACATGTGTATGGTTTTTGCTGTTTCCCTCTATGGCTGGTGAGTGAAGTTTGAAGAAATCAAATTCTAATTCGAAATCCACGGGATGCTCATCGCGATAGCTTTTAGACTTACTTACGAGCTGTCCTTTGGAATAAAAATAGGCTGTATGAGATTTTTTGCTGAAACAAAAGCAGTTTTTTTCGAGCGGCTTCTGCCTAAAAATAAAAACTTCGCCATTTGTAAGGCTTTCGGCAACTTTTTTGGCTTTCTTGACGGTCTCGTGAGCGGCATTTTTTCTCAGATTACCGTCAAAATAATCATAGGAAGCATCCTCGTGAATAATAAAGATTATAGAGTTCGAAGCTTGTGGGTTTTCGTTGTTTTTAGCAAATAAACCATTAAAAAATGTGAGAAAAATAAAACTTAAAATGGATGCAATGGCTCTGCTGTTCATCTGCTTCTCCCCGGTAAACCGATTGGTTAAGCTACCTTTACGAAAAGTCATCGCTGATAGGGTTACACTGTCTAGGCATAGGGTGGATGCCACAAAAATTTTGCGGCGATCACCTCCTTATTCTTTGGCTTTATACACCAAATAAAAAGCTGATCAAAGGCCATAAATCGTTAAAGGGTCGAAAAAATGACCTAGCTTAAATTTGGATTAAGTATTTCAGATTAAGAGAAAACATAAGCATATCAGTCTCAGTTCTGAGCATTGCTCCGACTTCAAGAGTATCCTAAAATAAAAGTGCCATTATTTGTATTGGCTTTTTGCTTTAAATCCTACTTTCAGGGAAGATAGGCTATATTAATGAGGACTCATGGTCTAGTTGGGCATACCCCTTGCATACTTGCTACTAACATAAGACTCCATCATATCACTCTTAGGGCAAATCCAAGGGGCTAAAAGCTTTATGGATTTGCTCATGTTTATTTGGGAGCAAAATGGTATCAAAAGTTTACTGTGAGTATCATTAAGGAGGTTAAAAATGAAACCAATGCCAAAAATAGATGGCCTAATCATTGTGAATAAGCCACAATTATTTGTGAAGAAGACTAGGAAGAAGGATCAAACCACAACTTGTTTACGCGAAGATTAAATCAGCCTAAAACGGCCTTATGCCTGCTCATTTTGAGCCTCAACCTCATAGCATGTGATCCTGAGGGTAAAAAGGATTGTGAATGGGTTTTAGAGCCTGAGCCAAAGCTGATAGGTAAGACTGAAAAAGGCTATATCCCCGTGTGTGCTCGCAATCGCAAGACTATGAAGCAAGACTGTCGCTTACAGACCAGCCTGGAAAAGGCTAAGTTTTACTCTGGAAAACTATTTCGTTACGTTGATATGGAAATTGAGTCGGTAGCTCTTCCTAGAACTATAAAAACCATAAAATTCTGCAGGAAGCCACAAAGTAAGTCAATAATAGGTTTTTGACCGATCCATGCGCATCTAACGCCCTAAACAGACTCCAATGTCTTCCGCAGCTTTGACTAAATCATCTTCCATACTTATTTTCCGGCGTTCATGGTTCTTTATTTTTTCATAAGGTACGGCGGTAATTTGGCCATTCTGAAGCACCACAACTTTTCCAGTCTCTCCCTTAACGGCTAAATCAACTGCGTGAATAGCAAACCTAGTGGCAAGTATTTTGTCGCTTGTATTGGGCTGCCCACCTCTTTGGAGGTGACCAAGAACGGTAATTCTTGTGTCCATTTGAGTGCGCTTTTGCAACTCATCAGCAACAATTTGACCGATCCCTCCTAAGTTTTTACTGCCTGATGCATGAAGTTTGTACTTAGCATCTTCTCCTTTTGGATAAGCGCCCTCGGATACCACCACCAATGAATAATTTCTTCCAAGAGATTGACGATACTTAATCTTTGCGCATATTGATTCGTATGTGAAAGGAATCTCTGGAATAAGGATAATGTTTGCCCCTCCCGCGATGCCTCCATGTAGAGCAATAAAACCAGAGTCCCTGCCCATAACTTCCAAGACCATAACCCGGTCGTGTGACTCTGCAGTGGATTGAAGTCTCATGACTGATTCGTTGACTAAGTCAATACAACTGGAGAACCCAATGGTTTGGTCAGTTTCTGGCAGGTCGTTATCAATGGTTTTTGGGATGCCAATGGTTGGAATCCCAAGCTCATGGAGTTGGCTTGCCATGGTTTGAGTGCCTTCTCCCCCAACCACAATCAATGCATCCAAGCCCAATGATTCAAAACCTTCACGGGTCAGTTTAATCTTCTGATGCCCATCGGAGCTGCTAAAACTGTCCCCTTTGTTGTAGGTGCCGAGGATAGTTCCCCCTTTGTGTAGGATGTCTGCCACATGGTCATAACGGAGCTCCATCGTAGCGACAGGCCGACTTTGCAGTCCTTGGAAACTATCTTTAATTCCAATTACTTGTATGTTGTGGGTGTGGATGGCATGTTTTACGACACAGCGGATTGCAGCATTTAGACCAGGACAGTCGCCTCCCCCTGTGCAGATTCCTATTTTTTTCACAGTTACTTTCCTTATTTTTATTTACCTGTGCCTTTTAGAGCTTTAAAAGCGTTGATGATATTTTGGTGAGAAGTAGAGCCCTTGCTACCAATAAATGGATCATCAAATGTGACGGGCTCTGATACCCTTTGGATTTTGTTACCGGTAAAATTAAACTGAGTCCAGGTATATCGATATAAGTCAAAGCCTTTTGATTGGTAGGGTTGGTTGGAGAATGATTCCTTCTTTTTTAAAAACTCAGAGGCTTTTTCCGGACTGAGCTCATAAGAATTATATGAAACTTGGCTGTCACGTTTAGGTGCGTGCATAGGGGGCGTCGTCCATAAGTTGGCGTTTTTGGTGCTAACATCAACCAGCACAAACAGATTCCCAGCTCCTCCCCCATGAAAGCCACCGCTGCTGGTTAGGGCCAGGATTTCCAATGACCCTTCAGTAGAATGCTTATTGAGCGTTTGCTCAAGCCACTCTTCCCAAGTAGAGAACATAGGCGCCTTATAAGCTTTTTTTTTGGGGGCTGACTTATTTAAGCCTGGAGAGTTTTCCTGGGAAAGGCTGTGTGTGCAGCCAAGAAAAAGGAGAGCAAGGGTAAGAATCCTAGATTTCATTCCAATTGATTCCTTAGGAGGCAAAAAATAGAGTTACAGCTAGAATTTTAGCATGGAACTCATATTGATGAGCAATCCTATCGTATGAAATAGGATTAAGGAAAGCCTACAGGTTGGCTACATCCTAATACCAAGCGCGATGACCAAGCTTGCAAAAGCACCTTGTGTGTTCACATAAAGCTCGTTCAAGGTTCTTTCTTGCTTAGCTTCTGTAACCAGACCAGTCGTGGTGTCTAAGGTCTTGGTCGTGGTCTTTTCATTGGCGAAGAGTGCGCTTTCAAAGACTGGCGTGCTTAGGTCTAAAAAGAAATCAGTTGAAAGGCTAAATCTCATACCTACGTCAGCACCGTAATATAGGCCTGAAAGTGATACCTCTTGAATACCGCCAAATTGTTGGCTTGCATCGGTGGTATTTTTGTAGCTGACGATGCCTGTCGCGAAGGGGGCAATGCGGTCGCTGAAGCGATCTAAATAGTAGCGTGCACCCCCGGCTAAGCTCAAGTTATTTGAATTGCTTGGGGTTGGGGATCCACCAGAGTAAGTTTTTATGCTCAAGTCTGCCTGACCAAACCAGTACATATGCTCGGCAAACTGCTCGCTGTATCGACCGCCAAGCGTGATATCAGACTTCGATAAGCCATCCTTAACTTTAGACTGCTTGTAGAGTCCATGGACTAAACTGATTTCCATGGCATAGATGGACTTAGTTGAAAGCGATGTCAGTAACAAAGCAAATATTGATAGAGCTTGTAAGTGCTTATTTCGGTTCATTTAAACTCCCTATTCCAGATGCAAAAACGGTCCTTTCTTTATGTACGCACAAAAAAATTTTTTCAAGTGGATAGGCTTGTTTGTCTAAATTGCCTAAATCATATAAAAGAATAGTAGTGTCAATATGGCAAAGCCTGTTGGGAAGGTAGCAGTTTATGGCAAATGATTTACATGGTACTATGTTGAATACCAAGATTATGCTGTTGTTAGCCCACCGCTAAGAGTGGCAGCCGTTGCTGCCTTAGCTAGAAGGCGTACTTTCCGCTCTAGTAGTTCTCATATTTGGTTTGTTAGACAAGCAACAGGTCCTCACCATGGCCCTATTGTCGAGAGGGTGTGGGAAAATTGACAGCTCGATTGAGTTTAGGATGATAATGTCTTGCAAGGATGGCTTATGGTGGACTCTGGCTTTGATTTAATGAGTGTCATGTCTGATAGGATGCCGATGATGGTCGAGGAAATCATAATAGAAGTATTAGCCCAGGCTGATGAACAGGAAGTGATATCTCTCATAAAGAGGAATATGGAGAGCTTCGAGGAATCGGATTCTGTGCTCACTGCAACCTTTAGGCGTCTCAATAATCTCTACGAAATATACTGTCAAGAGGGTGGGCGTTTGTTCGTGGCCAAAACTGGCCAAGGTGTTTGTGTTGCTTGTGCTGGGATTGGTCCTCTCCATGGATTGCCTTTGTCTGAAGGGGTGGGAGAGGTCAGGGACTTGGTGGTTAACGAAGAGTTTCGTGGCCAAGGAATAGGGTCTCGTTTGCTTCACCGGTGTATCGATGAGGCTAAAGTGATGGGGTATCACCGCTTGTATCTTGAGACCAGCAAACACATGATTAACGCGCGAAAGCTGTTTTTGCGCACTGGCTTTCGACCTGTGACAGAAAGCAATGCAGTTGCATCGATGAACCAAGATTTGCCGTGCTACTTTCTCATGGAGAGCTTACAGGAATCTTCTATATAGATATTCCGTTCCATCTTTCTCGTGGAATTGAATTAAAGCTTGCCTTTTTTAATAATTTTTCATACCCTCGCCATTCGTGTTCTATCGATCCCATTAATGATCATGTAAAGTATTGATATAAAGAGAAAGCTAATGGCATCACCTACTAAAAAACTTAAAGTCCGTCGTGCATTAAAAAAAGCCAGTATGGCAAAATTGCGAAAAAACAAAATTCGTAAGTATGGCAGTACTGCAAAACAACTTCCACTTAACGTCCCTAACGCACATGAGCAGGCGGTTAAAAAAGCCTAAAGCTCAAGTGATTACCGATCGTCCCAATGCATTAATAGCACCACGCTATCGCGGAGACAGCGGGCATGCTTCACTCAGATTTGCAAGTAGAGCATCTTTCCCATTCCCTTAAAGGGAAAAGGCTTGATGTGCTTGTTTCTGGTTCTATTGGAGCAGTTGAAAGCGTCAGATTCATTCGGGCTTTGCGACGCCTCGGAGCCGAGGTTTACCCAGTCTTGTCGAAAGGTGCCTCTCGCTTCATAGGGGCTGATGCTCTTTCTTGGGCAGCGGGTGGTGTAAAGGTGCAAACGGATTTTTCGGGGCAAGTTACTCACCTGGCATCCCGTAATGCGATGCTCATCGCACCGGCGTCAGCTAGTGTCTTGGGTAAGCTTGTCCAAGGCATTGCAGACTCACCTGGCAGTGCGCTTGCAGCATCCTACTTGGGATCTGGTAAGCCTTTGCTAGTGCTTCCTAATATGCACGATAGCCTGCGAGATTCCCCCTTCATTGCTAAAAACCTTGAGGTTTTGTCCTCTTTTGCCTGTGTATTGTCCCCTCGGACTGAAGAGGGGAAGCAAAAATTTCCCGACCCGGCTGTTCTTGCAGATGAGGTGTCTCACACCCTCAACCAGCATTGGTTCAAAGAGCTGAAGGATACTCACCGGGTCCTGATAAATATGGGCAGTACCCGCGGTTATTTAGATGATATTCGCTATATTTCTAATTATTCAAGTGGAAAGCTTGGCTCTTTAATTTCTGAAGAACTATATCGATATGGTTGCCAAACTTATGTCGTTGCAGGCTCTTGTCAGGTTTACCCCCGCGTATCCACAAGCATGAAAATTTGCCAAACTAATGGTGAGATGGAGGCAGAGGCGCTGAAGCTCCTTGATCAAGCTGCTGATGCTGCTGTCTGTGCTGCTTCAGTTCTAGACTTCCTTCCTAATAAACGAGTAGAGGGAAAGATTAAGTCTAAAAATCATCACAAGCTTGAGTTCACGATGGAGCGGACTCATAAGATTATTGAAAAGATTAAGCCAAAGCGAAGGGTTAAAGTTGGCTTTAAGCTTGAGTCTCACTTGAATGAAGAAGAAGCGCGGGACTACGCGCGGGCTTATATGTCAGACTACGATTTGAGCCTGATGGTTCTGAACCAGATGGGTGATGTTTCTTTAGACAAGCACACTGCTTTGATTTATGCTCAAAATCAAGGGCGCCTCGGTGAGCCTACATTGTTGAAATCAAAGGAAGAAGTAGCGAGATTTGTTGCTTCGCATGTTTATTCATCTTTGAGCATGGAAAAGTAAGTTTATGCTATTACGTATCATCAAGACCACATGGTTGCTGACCTTTTTTACCATAATCACGGTCTATTACTTTATTGTTATGGGTTTTGACCGCCTAAGGTTTGTATTGCGAGGTAAGCCTTACAGCACTGATGCCGCCCATACCGTTGCTGCCAAGTGGGGGAGGGCTCTTCTGAGAGGGATTCCTGGATGGGATGTGGACATTCAAGGGGAAGATAATCTGCCTAAAGAAAAGACTCCCTTCGTCATTGTGGCAAATCATGAGAGTGGAACTGATATTCTTGCAATCTATTTTTTAGGAATCCAGTTTAGATGGTTATCGAAGCATTCAGTCTTTGACGTTCCGATGGTCGGCAGTGCTATGCGAGCAGCTGGCTATGTTCCTGTTGTGCGTGGAGATAAATCCTCTCATGCTAAGGCCTTAAGGATGAGTGAAACGATCCTCAAAGAAGGCACTCCTATGCTTTACTTTCCTGAAGGCACCCGGTCTACCAGTGGGAGGCCTAAGGAGTTCAAAACCGGAGCTTTTCGTTTAGCACAAAAGTGTGGTTTGCCTGTTCTTCCAATTGTGCTTCATGGTTCTGGGAAGCTGCTAAAAAAGAAAACAATCTGTCCCAACAGTGCGACGATAAAGATTTCAATCCTACCTTTTATGACCTCACTTCCTGATGAAAGCCCAAGTGAGTTTACTCATAGGGTGAGAGAGAAGATGCTTATTTGTCATGATCAAATTTCTATGAATGGTAAAGATAACAGCAAGCCTCAAAGCTCTAGTGAAGAGCTTCTGAATAGTGTTTAATTACTTTTTAAGTTATAAAATAAAAGAGTCGTTATGCATAAAAGGAGTTCTGTTTGAGTCCATTGAAGGTGGAAGTCATACCTGCCCGAAGCGACAATTATATTTTTTTGGTTACTTGCCCTTCTTCTGGTGAATCTGTCGTTGTTGATCCTTGCTCTGCTGATGCTGTCTCCTCAAAACTCAATGATCAAAATCAGCTAGTTGCTATTTGGAACACCCATCATCACCATGATCATGTTGGTGGTAACCGTGCGTTGAAAGCACAAACTGCTTGCAAGATCATAGGGTCAAAGGCTGATCGTAGTCGTATCCCAGGAATTGATATTGAGGTAGAAGGGGGCGTAAGCTTTAAGTTTGCGGGGAGAGAGGTTCAAGTTATCGATACTCCTGGGCATACTAATGGGGCCATCAGTTTCTGGCTTAAAGAGGATGAGCTTCTATTCTGTGGTGATACATTGTTCTCTCTAGGTTGCGGTCGCTTGTTTGAGGGTACTGCAAAAGAAATGTGGGAAAGCTTGGAGCGTATCATGAAATTACCCTCGAGCACTAAAGTCTATTGTGCACACGAGTACACTGAAGCAAACGGAGCATTTGCCATAAAAGTTGAGCCAAATAATGGAGCATTGATAGCAAGGCTTCAAGAAGTGAAAGAATTGCGTAGGTATGGAAAATCAAGTATTCCAACAACCCTAAAAATGGAGTTGGCTACGAATCCATTCTTACGAACAGACTCAATGGAAATTAGAAAAAACCTGGGTTTAGAAAATTCGAAAAATTGGGAAGTCTTCGCAGCGATCCGTTCACTCAAAGATAAATTCTAGTTTGCTCACCTTCCTCTGGATAAGTCTTCAGCTTCAACATCGATAATGTCTTCGTTCACTTTCTTCTCTTTCGGCTCATTAGGTTCGTACTGAGGCTCACTCTCATGCCATCTGCGTTGATTGTTAAAAATATTGCTAAAAATAGTGTGGTTTGTAGTGGGTATCAGTCTAGCAAAAAGAGCCTTTTTAAGGGGTGAGTATAGAAGCAATAAGGCAAGTAAATCTGAAACGATTCCTGGGATAAACAGTAATATTGCACTGATAAGGTTGGTCAGTTGGGAAATCAAGATAGACTCTGGAGATGTCCCAACTTGGCTGGCCTTTTGCAGGTCCACAAAGCTTTTGAGGCCTTGTTGTTTTAACATGCGATATGCCAAAAAGCCTGTCAGTATCGTCTCGAGTATCAGCGTTAAGCTCGCATTTTCACTGTTGAAATAGACGCTTAAGGTCGTGTGGACCAAGGAAAAAACACTAACCTCTAGAAAAATAATAAAAAAGAGCAAGATTGTAAAAAAAGGCATATAGTGACCTAAGCATAAGGGATTTATCATAAGCTTCATTCAGTAGGCGCAGTGTACCAGAAAAAACATAATAAATATATAATAGGGAACCCTTCTGAAAAGTTTACTCTTAGCTGCAGCTTGATCGTAAAAGGCATCTTTCCTAGCTATTTATCAGCTTAGTTGGCATTATAAAGGCCTAAGCCCTGGAATGCAGTTTCCCATTTTAAACCATTGAATTAAGCTAAAAACACACAAATTTATGGCGATTTTAAAAGATATTTGAGCCTTCGCCATTGACATTCGCAGGATTGTATGCAATATAATTAACCCCTATCTAATCGATTTCTGATCGATCTCTCGTAAATTTAAGCTGAGGGCTGCGATGGAAACAGAAATGACAACGAACAGAAAAATGCCAAAGGTTAAACGCCTCCCACCTTCTGTAGTCAAAGATATTGAATTGAAAAATCAGGCACGTAGACTTGCAAATCTTGCTCCAATCAAGATTCGAGTGAGAGCTTGTATTGCCTGTAACCAACCTTTTGAATCAGCAGGCAATCGTACCTGCGGGTGCAATACTCGAAGCACAGGCTACATTGCTGGTAGAGAAATCATTTAAGTTGTAATTATTCTAGTTTAGGCTGGGTTTTTAAAGCGCTGAGAAAACAGCTTTATTCTGGTTTTTTCGTTATGCTTAAATAAAAATTTTCTAAAATAAGCTGCCTTCTTGTCCGAATGACTAGAGGAGTTTGTGAATCTATCAATCTGCTTATGGTATTTTGGTAGAATCAATTTAGAGGATGTCTAATTGGATCCCATTTATTTTCGACGCAAACCTTATAATGTTATTTACAAGGATTTCCACACAGGAGAGCTTGTGAAGATAAAACGTAGACCACCTCCAAAGCTTCACACCATGCTTCCAACTGATATGGTCGAGCTAAAATATAAAAAGAACGAAAATTGGGATACAGACTCAGAGGTTAAGATTAAACATATAAGCTATAGAGCTCCGAATACCCTCCAGCTTATAAATGATGACAACATGACAACCTTCGTTTCCCATTCTGAGGTTGAGCTGTTAGAAGAGGTGGCTTACAGGCGGGGAGGCAAGCAAGATCAAGAAAATGATAACCGTTATCTCCGTTGGCCTTAGGGGGTTCCTTGGCATGCATATGGAGAAATGCCTTGGGATGTTTGTTCATAATCGGATAGATAAACGGTTGCAAGATCCCATCCAATCAGCTCTCCACTTTCACCAAACACCTTAGCACGTATATAGTGGGTTCCGTTGTAATTTGGACCAGCATCATGAAGTTGTTTCTCAAACAAGAAGTTGACCTGTGATCGAACCTGCTCTCGGCTTGATGTCGTCCATAAAACCCTGTTGTTTTCTGGGCAGCGTACCAAATGTTCAAAGTGAATATTTTTGGCTCTGAGACCGAAAGTTAAATTTAGGCTAATTGGTTCATTCTTGGAAAAGATTTGTTTCTTCAAAGGGTATTCAAAAACAGTCTTTCCCGAAAATTGGTCAGATTTGAAAATATATGAAGTAAAAATAGAAGCATCAAAGTCGGAAATTGCTCCCCAATAAAACGGCTCACCCATTTTTTGATAGGAAAAGCCGGTTCCCCCAGTGCCAACCTCCATGCACTCACCTCTGCTCAAGGGATTTTCGGAGTCTTCGTACTCAATCACCAACATATCGCAGATGTCTTGGACAAGCTCTCCCATTCGTTGCAATTGCCAAGGGGTTAGCCAAGAGGGGGATGCAGGAGTTCTAATTCCTGATACCATTCTCCCTGAAAGCCCGGTAAGCATGATGATCACTTTGTCTGTGCTAAGGTCGATGTTCCCATCAGCACTCATTTGAGGAACAGAGTCGTCGTAGCGTGCAAGCTGTAGGGGCCACTTGGAGAGGCTTTCTTTTTGGGGAATGATGAAATGCGCCCCAAGATGGAAATCTTTATTCTCTTTGCCGTCATAGTACTGCATTTCAATGCAGCTAGAGAAAGAAAAAGGACAGTGGATAACTTCTATCCCTCTCGGGCTTTGCTTCTGCCCATAGTCATGCTGGCCCGATAAAACCAGAACTCTAGCTGAGTCAACGGGTGATGTTCTCGTTAGGCTAAGGATTTTAAGATGATTGCGTGATACATCCCTTAGGTTTGTGACGTTGATGGCAGGTTCCTCAGCAGGGAACTGAATCACATCACCACTTTTTGGATCGATCCAGTGAAACCCTTCATTTAAAGCCTCAATGACTTCCTTTGCAAATAGGCTGCTTGTTGCATCATTTTCACGATGAAGCGCAGCCAAGCTCCAGATCCAGTTAAATTTATCTTCGTCATCCTTGATGTTATCACTCAAACCTTGAGGAAGCTGGCTTGTAACCCAACGACTATATGCTTCGATCTGAAGCTCAAGTTGGTCTCCCGACTGGCCTTCTGGAACACCTAACTTTGTTCGTGAAATACCAAAGGCACTTTCCCCAGCTCTAGGGCCAAGAGGGGCGTTTGCATACAGGGTGGTTGCGGAACTTGGGCTAAGGTTTGATTCAACGTGGGCAATCGCAACAAGAAACCTTACAGGGATCTTGTAAGCCCGTGCCGCATTAATAAATGCTTTCTCTGCTGGTGAGTATGTTTCGAAGTCAGACCTCGGTTTTTGCCCACCTCCACAAGCAAGCAAGGAAACCGTAAGCAACCATAAAGTATAACGATTTTTTGAAGGGTATGGGAACATGGTGGGTCCTTTCTCATAAAGAGTAGCGTCTATTAAGGCTTTGAGTGCGGATTAAATTAGGCTTGGTTTATCTCCGCCGTTGAGTTTTTTTTACTTTTACCAATCAAGTCTTGCATTTTGTGTCAAGCTGTTGCAGAGTGCTTCTGAACTCGCGATGGGGGTATAGCTCAGTTGGTAGAGCGTTGGATTTGCATTCCAAAGGTCAGGAGTTCGACTCTCCTTACCTCCACCACGAATCCTCTTCTTTAAAATGAAATACCTTCATTTATAGCATTCCATTATACCCTATTGTATTGGTTCCCCGTGAACTGGACAATCGAAATAATTGCTAACCAATTTTTTCTTGGTGGCTCTGCCCCCAAACCCCCGAGGTTTGACGCTTGAGCGCAGCAAGCTGTTTTATGCTACGCCCGCATCAATAATTAGCTTCCCGCGGTCAGTATGGCGCTCTGGTTGCTCCTCAGCAGAGCCATATCCTCCAACTGACTCTTTCTCTATCGCCATCATCTCATGCCACTTTAGCTTTCTTCTGAGACGGGCTGTTTCCAGCCTTTGATCTCTTAGCTTAAAGATTCTATCCTCGTTCCCTTCGAGCTTATCTGCTGGCGTGATGTAATCAATTGCCGAATGCAATCGGTGATTG
>JABSRF010000270.1 GCA_013215275.1 Oligoflexales bacterium
AAAGTAAGTAAAGAGCTATATGAAGTCAAAAGCCTTTAAATAAAGGTATTTTATATTTCGCTACAGCGACTAATTAAAAAAACTAGCCCAGAATTCCGATAGAAGTTTTAATAAACCAAGTTTTTTTTGTGTAAACATGGAGCTCATATTCAGATGCGCTCCCCCTTGTTGACAGCGGATTCGGATAATGGAGAACAAACGATGACAAGTAAAATTAAGCACCTAGGAGGAGATGAAGATCACTCCAAACATGGACCTGAGTTAAAAAACAATTTGAATTTGATATTATTTATGTCTGTGATTGCTTTGTTGTTTTATATTTTGGTTGGAACCTATTACTTTTTATAAATAGGTCTCGACAAAAATTGCATACCTACAATCAAATGACTATCTGCGATTGAATGACACTCTTTGCGTGAAACCTCCATGCAAGTGATAGGCTAGCAAACTGGGACGAGCTTTCCCCGCTAGCATATTAAAAATATGGAGTAACTTTAAAACCGCGTCTAAGAAATCTATTTTTACTTCTGAAAACAATCCAATTCCTAAGAATACGCGTAATTACGTATTGAGGGGTGCAGGAAGCGCTGCTTCTCAGGAGCTATGAGGCCGCTGATAAATATTTTAACCATAATTACAGCATGTTAAACACTCCAAAGAACGCAAGGTTGAAAGCTAAATATGAAACCAAAGACAAAAGAACCAACATCACAACAGATGAGTAAAATGGAAAAGCTAGCAGCACAAAACCCTGGCTTAATGGAATATGCCCATCACGTAGGCTCATTCAAGATTGAAAAACTCAATGAAGACGAAATGAAGAATAATGCAATGTTGGCTATGCATGAGCAAACACAGATGCAACTGGACCAAATATACGAACAAGTGGAATTGTTAGCCAAGCAAGCACAGAGGATCAAGGAGCGATCAGATATATCGCGTCGTATTTATCACGCAAAGATAGCATTCAAGCCCATACCGGGCAGTTCATATTTCCTGTACAAAAAGAAGGATGGGGAAGAGATCTTATCGATGATCGCTCCAGATGCCTGGGGTAGGGAACCGGTACATGCCTTTATCGCGGCTGTCAAGATGCTGGCAGACCATACCTGGAGCACTGATCACAATTATGAATCCTATCTTTAACAGTTTTAGTGAGTTTGGATATGTTGGAATTCCTTTCAATCAGCTATAAGCTTCAGTTAACGACTTGTCTTTTTATGACCGGACTCATTTGGATTGTTCAACTTGTACACTACCCAAGTTTCAGATTTATTGCTCACAACGAGTTCTTAAAATTTTCTAGCTTTCATCAAAATCGTATCTCTTTGATTGTGGCACCTGTGATGCTCATCGAAGCTGTCACTGCTACAATACTAGTTTTCTTAGAGACCCCGGAGGTTTTTTATTGGATCAACTTACTCGGAGTTATTGGCATTTGGCTGGTGACCATCACATTGAGCATGCCTCAGCACAACAGACTCTCTAAAGAGTTTTCCATTGATGCGATTAATAAGCTGATTGACACAAACTGGCTGCGAACCTTTCTGTGGTCCTTGCGTAGTGCCTTTCTACTCTTTTACCTGGGGTCAGCATTATGAGTCAGGAGGCCACATTCACTGCAGCTTGCCAATGCTTGAGTGAGTTTATGGACAAAGCCGGAGAGCAGTATGCTCAAAGCCGTAACTATGATTTAGGCCCTGGAAAACAATCCAATGTGTCGCATTTGTCTGCATACCTGTCACGACGGATCATCTTGCCCGAGGAAGTCATTTCTCGGGTGAGCAGTTACCATGGCGCAACAACAGCAAGCAAGTTCAATCAAGAGATATACTGGCAAACATACTGGAGAGGGTGGCTTACGATGAGGCCACAGGTTTGGGAGGATGCTCAAAGTTTGAAACAATGCCATAGCTCAACTTATGTAGATGCAATCAATGGCAACACAGGAATCGATGCCTTTGATGCTTGGGTAGACGAACTAAAAAACACTGCCTACCTCCACAATCACTCTAGAATGTGGTTTGCAAGTATTTGGATCCATACCCTAAAGCTAGATTGGAGGCTTGGTGCCAAGTTTTTTCTTGATTACCTATCCGACTTTGATTCAGCAAGCAATACCCTTGGGTGGAGGTGGGTCGCAGGTATTCATACCAAAGGAAAGCACTATTTAGCTAGTGCGGACAACATTAGAAAGTTCACGAAAGGAAGATTCAACCCTAGGGGGCTAGCCAAGGAACCTGCAAAGGTTTTAGATGAAGTCTCCTGTGATATCACTGCACCGATTATAGAAATGGCTGTTCCAAATCAAATTGACCTAAAGGGGTTCTCCTGGGTTTTGTTTACGGATGATTGTAGTGTCCAGCGATTGATAACTTTGGACAATCATAAGGTTCTAATCATTGATCCAAGCCTGATTCGAAGCCCACTTAGCCAAAAGGCTGCTAACTTTGACAAGTCTACGATTGCTTATCTAAGGCAACAAATCCCTGGTGCCGACGTGCTTTCTAACCTAGATAATTTCGATGCATGGTTGGAAACTCACAAGCCTGCAGGCTTAATCTGGGTACAAGCTACAACAGGGGTATACCAAGACTTCGCCAACAAATTGAGAAAGAGAGTTCCGAGCAAAATAGAGATAAAGTCATTCAGAAGAGCTTGGGACGACAAGTATTTTCGTTTGGCAACCAAAGGTTTTTTTAATTTTAAGAAAAGTGCTGGAATTCCTTGAAAAACAGACGGGGGAGCAGATGAAAAATAAATTAAACTTGGATTTATCTAGAGTCTTTCAACCGAAGAGCTCAAGGCTCGACCAACTTGCAAACCTATGGGGTCGACATAAAAAAAATAAAGACTTAATAGAATTGGCCGGACCGGATGAAGAGTCAGTATGGTCCTACCCTAGACCACCCGCTGTCGTTATCGTTCAAAATGACTTTTCAGTCCTACTGGCAGGAACAAAATTATTACAGGCAAAACAAGCAGTAAAAGTCATGGAGACTGCAAGCCCTCCTACCTATTATTTCGACCGTGAAGACATTTTGTGTCGCTTTCAGATCTCTGAGAGAAAAAGTCATTGTGAATGGAAAGGAACTGCAAGCTACTTAGATTTTACTATTGAAAACCAAGTCATACGTAATGTCGCATGGTTCTATGAAAACCCATATTCCGAGTATAAGATGCTAGAAGGTTTGGTCTCTCTATACCCATCGAAATTCGATGTTTTCAGAGGAGAGGAAAAAGTCAAGGCTCAGTCCGGAGACTTTTACGGGGGATGGATCACCTCCGAAATCAAAGGTCCATTCAAGGGAGATCCAGGAACTGAAGCTTGGTAAACCTAAGTAATTGATTTGGAGCGCTGACTCACATGCAAAAGTTTAACGAAGAATGTCCAATTTTTATGCAAAAGGACTTATTTACACTGGAATTCCCTTTGTCCAAGCATAAAAGAGATAGAGTCTGGGAATCCCTTCAGCAAAGAGAAACCTTCACCCAGGGACAAATTTTTCCCTACCGAGTAGAGTTTGAGACAGGCAAGGAGCATGGACCTTTCGATTCAGGTGAAAAAAATATTCATCATGGACCCTTACTTCACTTACCTGGAGAAATCGGTAACGTAACAGATGACTATCGGTCTTTGTTTTATTACTTCGGCAGCTATGTCATTAGCTTCCGTTTAGTCCGCCCAGCTTGTCTTGAATTTTTCAAGACTGACAAGGGAATTAAGTTGAGCCTCAAAAGCTTTGTAAAACCATCTTTTGGATTTTTGTGGCGCTTTGGCAATAAGATCTTTTGGAAGTTTTTTGGAATTACATTTTTATTTACTAATACTTAACCATCTAAGTCTCCGTAATTAGGAAAGGGGAGTATGAATTATGCCTGAGGGGCCTGAAATTCGGCAATGCGCTGATCGAATCAAAAGAGCAATTGGAGGTATACAGCCTCACCAGGTTTCCTTTGCATTTGAACACCTGAAACACTATGAGCCTATCCTTGAAAAGAAAACAGTCACTCAGGTTAAATCACGAGGCAAGGCACTCTTAATTTTCTTTGATGATGATCTAATTATCTATTCTCACAATCAATTATATGGTAAATGGTACATCAAGAGAGCTCAAAATTTTCCAAAAACAAACAGAACATTGAGGCTAGCAATCCATACTGAAAAAAAATCGGCTCTCCTTTATAGTGCATCAGACATTGAGGTTCTAAAAAAGCATGAACTCAAAACCCATCCATTTCTCCGCAACCTTGGTCCTGATATCCTCGACAAGGAGACAACGTATCGTTTGGTGTTAAAACGACTAAAAGACAAAAGGTTTTCTGGTAGACAGCTAGGCTCGCTTCTTTTAGACCAGCACTTTGTTGCTGGATTGGGAAATTATCTACGTTGTGAGGTTTTATTTGTAACTGGCTTAAACCCCAAGCTAAAGCCAAAACAGCTCTCTGAGCAGCAGCTGGAGGCCTTAGCTAAACAAATAATATTTCTTACAAAACAATCATATGAAACGAAAGGAATTACGAACGATCTGGGGCGTGTTGTCTTGTTGAAAGAAAAAGGCTACACGAGGAGCCAATATCGTCATCACGTTTTTGCTAGAAACAATAGGCCTTGCTATGCCTGTGCAGGAAAGGTGACTAAATCTGTTCATGCCAGTAGGCCTTTCTTTTTTTGCGAATCCTGTCAACCAGGATGCATATAGTTTTTTTATGAGGGTTACATTGTTGTAATAAGCATTCCAATAATTATTGGAAAGGAGGATGATCGTGAGAAAATCGGAACCTTGGATGTTTTTTGCCCTTCTAATTGCGGGAGTCTACAATATTCTCTGGGGTGCTTGGGTGATTTTGTTTCTAGATCTATCTATGACCGTTTGGGGTGCTAGCCCGGTTGAGCCAAAAGAAATTTGGCAATGTGTCGGGATGATCGTCGGTGTTTATGGAATCGGTTATATAGTCGCTGTAGCGAAATATAAAATACCTTTATTTAAAGGCTTTTGACTTCATATAGCTCTTTACTTACTTT
>JABSRF010000271.1 GCA_013215275.1 Oligoflexales bacterium
CATCCGTTTCTACCAAAATATAGCGTTCTGATCACACATGAATAGTGGGTAGAATATTTATTTGGAGTTACCTTACCATGAGTGACCTTTCTAGCGTGTTTTCATCCGACTACACAGACTCAGATTGTGGTTATGAAACCGATTCTGATGAATCTAAGTCCAGGCTTCTAAACCGTTTCTCCAAGATTGATCTTAATCACATCGATGATGATCCAAGGATCATGGATAAAATAATGATTCGTTTCTATGACCTCGTGATCACTCATGGCATTAGGGATATCAACTCATTTTATGAAGAGTTGGATGAACCAGAGCTGTATTTCGAAGCTACGAAAAAAATGTACTACGCATGCTGCAACTATCATTACGAATGTAAAAGCTACAAGGGAGTCAGCTACCGGACAATCTTAAAGAAGGTCTCCAAGATTGTGGGAGATGATTTTTTTGGATTTGCTTTTTCACGTCAAGCCACTTCCACTTCTCGTTAACTCATATCGACCACTAAATAATTCAATCGACCTTGAGTCAAGTCACCTCGACGTTATGTCAAGTTAACTCTAACTTGCGTGAAGTCACCTCGACCTTGCGGAGAGGTCTGGCACATCCCAACCTAAGCTCTTGTAATGATCATTAATATAATTTTCCCAAACTTCGTGCTTACGCCCATCAAACTGTTTGAAGAAAATCCCCATCACCGACCTTAAGTTCTTATCCTCACCAAGATGGTCTTTGTACTTTTCTAGTCCAGTGGAGTCCCCTTTTGCAATCCGAGCTATCTCAGCTAAGGCATAGACCGGCTCAGAAATTTTCCTACCTTCAGGATCGATGATGACCTCAAGGAGGGTAGCCTTACAAAAAGGCACCACTTCGTAGCAGGCAAGGAGGATACCCGTATGGGAGATATTGAGGCTGTAAGCAGAATAGAATTGCTGCGTGCCTAAGTTAGAGATGCTAAGCTCTAGGTGGTCGTCTACCCGAGCGCTGCGTTGTTGATCCATTGAATGCACCACCTTTATCCCTATTAAAAGACACGGACCTCAGACTCCATATTTCGGAACATCTTCTCTGCTTCTTAAAGGAAGCTCTAATCCGGAATCTCTAATAAAAGCCCCTATTTTACTTTACGTGGGGAAAAACAGCTCTAGTTGTGAAAAGTAAGTTTCTTTAGCAAAATGACGTAAGCGCCTGTAAAAATGAAGCATAGCATTTGCATTGTATTGTACCTCAAATACTTTTCTAAAGAAAAAAAACAAGTACTCCGATATGGTCGTCGAAACTAGAAGGTAGCATTTAGAGGAATAAAAAGTTTAGCAATTTAGGAGAATTGGCCTGTGAGACTGCTTTTAATATTGTTCATGACTATGAGTGTGGGCCTTTCGGTGTCTTGCCAGAAAAAGTCAACGAGTAAGACAAAATCTGCTGCTCCAACAGACCCTGGTTCAGGCGGTGGAGGCGGTGGTGGTGGTGACGAATGTACCGGAAACACCAACTTACTGCTTAATGCGAATGCGCAACAACCGAAGCTTGATGCTTTTAGGCTCGTAGCTGACGTGCCAAATATCGTAGGTCAAGAGTATGCTGAAATATTAGAAACAATGCTTATTAGCTTTGAAGCTCCGTTTTCGGAGACAAGTCAGAAATACTATCCAAATTACGGAAAAATCGAAGTGTTTGATGAATCCAATAACCTGATCCTTACCAAAGAAACTGGTTCCTATTCAAATGAAATCGCGGTCCCAGCGAAATATCATGGGGAAACCCTCAAAGTAAGGGTCCATTCCTGTGCTGATCCATCTAGGGTTGAAAGTGGTGAGGTATGCGGTGAGAAGTACTCCGAATCAAGGGTTGTTTTGCCTCAAATCACTCATCCAAAAGGGACTGAGCTCAATGAAACTCTTATGAACATCATGCTTGCAGAAGATAAAATGCAGGAATTATGTTTAAAGTTTAAAAATGTTAGTGATCAGTTTTTAGCCATTGATCCACAACCAGATGGCACAGAAGATGAAATCGCCCATCAAGCTGGACTACGTTCGTTCGCAGAAATGGCCTCTCTAGATAGTTATACTTTTATGACTATGTGTTCTTCTCATATGCTTGATGAGGTGTTTGAATTACGGCAAGATGTCAGGAATGACCAAGCTAGCAGCGGAGTTGGACTCTTTATAACTAATGAAAGCTGTAATAGTGTTGGAGGTACTACTGGAACCGGAACTGGAACTGAAACCACTGGAAAAACCATCGAAGATGAAGAGAGAGAGTGTAATGCTAGAGATGGTTTCAAATGGGATTCAGGCACTAATCAGTGTGGCGTTGACGAGGATAAATTGGCTAGCGACTGTAGCGCAAAGTCCACAGATGACGCAACATTTAAGTATGAAGACGGGATTTGCACCGAGACTAAAGTCGCAACTGAGGAAGTTTCGGGTGAGGCTGACTGTATCAAAGCGCAAGGTGTCTGGAGTGCAGATAACAACCTATGTAGCCTTAAATTGACCCAGGTTAGTTCTTTCAATGGCCAAAGAGCTCAGATTAAGATCGGTAACCAGTGTCTAGTGAAAGGAGAGTCCAATAGCAGCATCGCATCAGAAGATTGTAAAGGGGCAAACGACTATCAACTTTTTTCATTTAGTGAAACCGACGATGATAAGGTTTTGATTAAGAACACTTCTGGTGATCCTGAAGCAGAGACTTGCTTAAAGCTCGGAGAAAAAGACGGCGACACCTACCCAATTGTTACAGTATCCTGTGGAGAAGCCGGTGAGTTAGGTCAATTTCAGTTAGTGGATGCAACCTTTGATGGCACCACATACCGAACCTTCAAGTCGACGACTAAGGACGATGATGGTAACTATTTTTGTATTCAGAAAGGTAGTATCGGTGTTGAAGCTGCAGTTTGTACCGACATATCTGTTAAGGATGACAACAAAGAACCACAATTATTTTTACTTGATTTTTATGAAGAACCTGCAGAATCTACTATCGAACTGAAAGATCATGAGGAAATTGTCGATCGCTCGTCCTTAGTCGCTGAAGGCGGTGATGAGGCTGGTAAGGATTGTATTGCTGTTGAGTCTGATGGCGGAGCTCTGAAGCTTGAGACTTGTGATGCTAGCTCAGACAAGCAGAAGTTTGACTCTCGTGGGACTGGCAAGCTCCAGGCTAGCGTCAAGTTGAATGGCGATGATACAAGCACTAATTTATGCCTCGATTATACTGATGTAACAGACGTCAGTAGCAGTGACAAAGGTGAAACCACGGCACTCAATGGTGCAAAATGTTCTGATGACAGCTCTCAGAGGCTCAAACTTTCAGAAACAACGGTTCTTTTCAACGGTGAAGAGCAAACCTTTCAGTTCATCACCCGTAATGATGGGCAGGCTGCAGACTCCTGCTTACAAGTCAAAGGTAGCCAGTTGATTTTTGCAGACTGCTTATACAGAACTAACAACACATACGAAGGCTTGAAGTCTCAGTTGTTTACGGTCGTAAAAGGTGGTGGAGCTAGGGAAGAATATGGCAACAATCAAAGGGGTTGGTTTGATGATCCCCCGAATCCATTTAGTCGAGGCAGCCAAGATGCTTGGCTCTATGGTGTGACGGCTGGCCTTATTGCTGCTGGCACAGGCCTTATTGCACATGCAGTAGCTCCCGAATTTATCGAGAAGTCGGCTAAAGCAATCGGTGCTGTTCCTGGTTCAGCATGGACTTGGGCGAGACAAAAAAACTTTAGGATGCAAATCAGTGGGCATACAGCGTTTGCAAGCCGAGCCGAAATGGGAACCTTCAAGGAAGGTGGATTTAAGATTACTAAAGGGGAAGGGAATAAAGTCACACTGACATCAAACACCGGAATAGAATATCCTGCGACATTCGATAGATACGGTAAGGCTAACTTTAAGGATGTACAAATTCAACCTGCGGGTGTTAACGGTAAAGTACCACCTGTAAAAAATATTGATTTCGAAGTTCTTGACAAAAGAAAAAGCCTTTTTCCCACAAGAGCTAAAGGTGACAACAGGATATCCGCCGGAGGAAGCTGGGCAAGAGGCGCTCTAGGTGCAGTACTCCTCGGAGCAGGTATTTATTTTGCAGCAAGTAGCCCCGGTGCTGGTCTTGTTCAAAGTCCAACAGCTGCACCAGACTGCATAGCGTTAGACACTAAAGGATTTTCAGAGTTATCTCAGGAAGCAGCATTTGATAAATTTTTCTGCGAAGAAGGACGCTTGTTATTTGAACTTGCTGAATTTCATCGGGATAGAGCAGATTTCCAAGAGCGGGTTGACAAGATCCTGGAGGATCGCGCAAAAGAGATTGAAGAAGGTAATTAGTCAATAACCAATCAGATGCAGCCTTCTGCATCCATTCTTCTTTAAGCTTCTAACTTCCTAATTACGGCACCACCCTCACACACCGAAAACCAATATCATTCCGTTCACTATTGGGGCCGGTGCTGAAACGGGCTGAGAAAATTCCTCCATCACCCGTATCGTAGTCTCCACCTCGGCGGAGCGCAGGTATGCCATCACCATTCCCCTCTCTCGGTCGATAATCGCCGATACCATTACCTGAATCCCAAAGGCTATCGATTACGAGTTGAGGAATCAGCTCTGTGACCGGAAAACTAGGGTCCCTTTCCGCTACCTCGGTATACTCCACATAGCCGTCAACAATCGGACTAGGCTGCTGCTCATAAGTGATGGTTTCCTTCGTCCAATCCCAAACGTTGCCTGCAAGATCCCAAATAACCTGCTGATTCGATAGCACATGGGTTCTGCGGTTCTCTGGGTCGTCGCTAGATGTTCGGCCTTCGCAGTTGCCATTGACGTATGCCTTTGAATCATCTGGGTCAGCAGCACAAGAATTGTCCGGGCCTACATTTGAATTACCCTGCATGAGCTTACCTTGTCCGACCTCGTTTTCAGTCCAGTGAAGTGGACCCCACTGTCCAGACCAAAAATAGCTTTGTATAAGTAAAACTAAAACTTGTTATTGAATGCTATA
>JABSRF010000272.1 GCA_013215275.1 Oligoflexales bacterium
TAGAGTGCGCAATCACAGGCCAGAACTGTACTAAAATTAACCATCAATGGGTAGGACATTTATTTGGAGTTACCTTGACTGAAAGAATCGATATGATACCATATACGGTATCATTGATACCGAAAGGTTAAGGATGCATAAAGTCGATTATGAGAATCCTTACAATGTTAAATTCAGAGATTTGTTATCAGATGCTATTGACGCTTTTGGGGAGCCAAGAGTCGAGGGGAGCCATCACATATTTAGAATGCCTTGGAAAGGGCAACCCTGGGTGAACCTTCAAAGGGATGGCAAAAATGCGAAGCCATATCACGTTAAGCAGGTAAAAGCTGCTTTAGACAAAATGAAAGAGTATCTGAAAGAGGAGAGTGAGAACGGTGAAAACTCAAAAATTTGAGAAAGTCAGCATGAATCCAGAAGACTACTACGCATATAATGTCATGTGGTCCGAAGAGGACGATTGTTTTATAGCCTCCGTTCTTGAGATTCCAAATATCAAGGCTCATGGTGATAGCCACGAAGATGCTATGCGTGAGATAAAAACAGTGACAGCATTTACGCTAAGGCTTATGAAAGATGAGGGAGAGGTCATTCCAGAGCCGCTTAGTAAAAAGAATTACAGTGGTAAGTTCACCCTACGCATGTCCAAAGAAACTCATAAAAAGCTTGTCATTGAAAGCACTATCGCTGGGGTTTCACTAAATAGTTTTATCATCAATAAAGCAATTTCTTAAAGATCCAGGATTTGAGGCTATTTCAAAACCGGAGGATCACTCGGCCAGCTTTGAGCCAGCCTCATATAAGCGCGTGCCGTAGGGTCTTTGGGGTTATTGCTATGGGCCCGCTCCCAAGCATGCTTAGCAAGGTGGGCCTGCCCCTGCTGGTAGAAGAGTAAGCCGAGGTATACCTGGCCAGGAGCATAGCTAGGAAAGCTGCTTTCGAGGGCTTCTAGCTCTTTCTTTGCAAGATCGACCTGGCCAAGATTCATGAGGGTCTTGGCGAGCAGGAGTTGAACATCTGGCATGTACTGATAAATCTTAAGAGCCTTGCGAAACTCATGCACGGCTTCGTTTAGCATCGAAAGCTTGAGGTAGCTTTCTCCTGCCTTAACGTGGGTGTTGGCAAGCTGGCCATTGATAGGCGGGTTTTCGTTTGTTTCGGCAGTGGCAGGGTTTTTTTGCAGCTGCTGGTAAACCTCGCGGGCTTCATCGTAACAGCCTAGGTCACAGAGGGTGATGCTTAAGTTTAGGATTGCCTCTAAATAGATAGGATTGCCCAGGTGGGCTTTGCGGAATTCTTTCATAGCAGCGGGAAATTTCGACTGCTTATGGTACACCACCCCTAAGAGGTTTTGCAGGTGCGGTGGGTTGTTGTATTTATCGCAGTTTTTTTTTAAGAGGTTTTCAGCGGCCTGAAATTTATTGTGGCGCATAAACGTGTGCGCTTTTCGAAGGATTTGCGCAAGTTCTTGCCGGTTTAGATTCATCAAGCCACCGATGTGGATTCAAAACTTCGGCTTACTAGGACCTTGATCTGGCCTGGGTAAGCCACGTCTTCTTCTATCTTACGGGCAATGGACTCAGTGAGGGCCCGTACTTCGTTTTCAGAAACAGCTTTGTGATTCACCTGCACATGCACCTCACGACCACCATTCATGATGGCAAGGTCTGAAATGCCGTTGAAGCTTTTAACCACCTCAGCAATCGCATCAAGCCGGATCTGATAACCTTCTTCTAGATTAACACGGGCACCAGGGCGGGCACCAGATAGGGTGTCAGCTGCCCGTAGAACATAAGCAAGAGACGATTCAACCAAAAGGTCAGCATGATGGGACATGACCGTATCACAGATGAGGCGGGTCTCGCCGTAGCGGTCAGCATAATCTCCGCTGATCACTGCGTGGCTTCCCTCGATGCGGTAATCGATGGCCTTACCAATGTCGTGAAGCAAGCCAACTCGCTTCGCTTGCTCAGGGTCCACCCCTAGCTCACTGCCGATAATCCCTGCAAAAACGGCGACCTCAACAGTGTGGTGCCACTGGTTCTGACGGTAACTGGTACGCCAGTTTAAGGCTCCAATGAGCTTTTGTATTTCCGGGTGAATGCCGTCTAGCTCTAGCTGCCTCACAGCTTTTTTACCAAGAATCACAGCCTCACCCTCAAGGCGTGCTGTGTGCTTATTATAAAGCCCCTGGGCGCGATTCCACTGGTTGGGTGGTTGGTTGATAAGCTCGGCTAGGGCGAGCCGGGCGGCTTCCTTGTAAATTCCGAATCCGCCAGCAACCTTTAAAATCCCGTGAGACTTGCTTTCCTCTGAACCACCTCCAATGAGCTTAATGCTGGTTCCTGAAAGCTCAGCCAGGTCATCAAGGAGCTTGCACGAGTCTTGGTTCACATAAGAAAGTGATTTTTCATTGGGCACCTCAACCACGTTCACTGCCTTCGGCCAAACAAAGTTTGGAGCGTAACGGGCATGCACGCGGTCAAGAATTCGCTGAGCTCTTTTCCGTGATGAAGAATTGAGCTCCTCCTGCAAAGACTTGAGCACCTTCTGGCATTCTAGTTGGCGGTATTCTTTTTGCTGATTGGCAATATTTTCTGTTGTGCTCGCTGCATTGAGGTCGGCGACTTTTTCGAGGGCCTGGATAAGCTGCTGCTTACTTTCGCCTAGCTCTTCCTTGGTGCCTTCTGCCTTGCTCTCAATGGATTCGAGGTGTTTGGTTTTTTCTTTCATGGTGTTTTCAATTTTAGCGACCCGCTTTTGCTCTTGAATGTAGTAAGACTCCTGGGCATCAAGGGCCTCTTCTTCAGTGGCAAGGTCTTCTTTTTGCTGCACAATTGAGGCTTCGAGGTCCTCAAACATGAGCTTCTCGTTCTCAATGGCTTGCTGCTTAGCGTCTTCGATGATGGCAGCTTGCTGGCGCTTTGCTTCCTTGATGACCTCTTCTCGTTGAGCGAGGTTTTCACGCCTTTCCAAATAAGGAAGAAGCTTTAAGACGAGCAGGAAGAATAAAAATCCTACCGCGATGGATGCTAAGCCTAATAATATTGCAGTTTGGTATTGTTCCATACATGTACCTTCGGTTTATGATGACAGTATCTAAAGGATCTTCCGTTTTTTATCCATAATCTTTAAAATGAAGATTAGGTTCTTTCGGACTCTCGTAAACATACTTAAGGGTTTGGCTAGCATTATGAAAAAAATATCAGCATCAAACACATACGCATTAAAGGTATTAGAGCTCATAAGTATCTTACTCGCAGTCCTTCCATTCTCTAATAGTGTATATGCAAAGCCGTTTATGGAAAAGACTGAAAGATTCGAAATTGATTGGGGAAGTTTGAGGATTAGGTTTTTTGGTAAAGGGAAACCGGACTCTGGAAAACAGCCTTATTCAGAGGTTGAGAAAAAAGCCTGGAATGAAGGTTTGTTGGCCATACGAGATGCTGTTGCAGACTACCATAAAGAGCACCTTTTAACCTTGAACGTGGATAAAAGTCTGGCCGAGCAAAGTGGAAAGGCAGCTGGTGATCGTGTGGCCAGCTCTACGTATTCTTACCATAATGAGTACTTTGGTGATGGCTCGGTGGTGGTCTATCTTGAAAATAGCCTTGCCCGGGCTCTTAAGAGGCAGGGCATAAACTTCAAGCAAGAAAAAGCTCCTCCTTTATCCGGGAGCCGCTTTAGTGGCCTGGTGATTCGCTCGTCTGCACCGATTAAGCCGGTGTCCACTTATAAACTGGTCGACGAGACTGGGCGGGTGCTGTTTGAGGCCACAGATGTTTCTAAGGAGTCCTACGAGAAGTACCTGATGGGTAAGTGGTTTGTTAAGCCAAGCCGCGATGAGTTGACCCGAGCGGTTGGCCCTAAGCCTGTGTCGCTAACCATGACCCCTAAGGGGCCTGGAGTGTTTGAGGTGCAGGGTTTTTCTTGGAAGGAAGCCGTACAAGACAGCCAGGCAATTTTGGCCAATGCACGTATTGCAATTGTCTCCCCTGAATGATAAGAATCCCACAGTCATGCCCTCTAGCACCGGCTCTTGCATTATCACGGGCTTTTAGATATTTTTTTGCTTTACGCTTGCGAAGCTGAAAAAGAAGTGATAGACAAAGGGGCCCGCTTTGTTTGTGGGATTGTTGGAAGCTAACGGTTTGAATGGAACCGAGGAAAGTAAGATGCCTAAATTAAAGACTAAAAAGGCTGCTGCTAAACGCTTTAGAGTTAAGCCTTCTGGAAAAATCAAGCACGATCGCTCTAACCACGAGCACATCGCTACTAAAAAGTCTAAGAACAGAAAAAACAGACTGAAAAAAGGTAGCTATGTTAAAGACGCAGACAAAGGTTTGGTCATGCGTTGCCTGCCAAATGGCTAAGGTGTGAAGTCTGATTTCTAGAAAAATTCATCAATCGGATCAATAGGATACAGTAAAATGTCTCGAGTTAAACGCGGCTTTAAAGCGCGACGTAGAAGAAAAAGAGTTTTAGACCTTGCAAAAGGTTTCAGAGGGTCTCGTAATAATCGTTTCAAAACGGCTATTCACGTAGTTAAGAGAGCGCTTGCTTTTGCATACCGTGATCGTCGCGTTAAGAAGCGTGAGTTCCGTAGGCTATGGATCATCAGAATCAACGCAGCAGCAAGAGCAGCTGGCCTTAAGTATTCTGAATTCATGAACGGACTTAAGAAGTCTGGCATCGAACTAGATCGTAGTGTTCTAGCTGATATGGCTGTTAACGACCAAGCAGGGTTCACTGCATTGGTATCAAAAGCTAAGCTTGCACTCGCTAAGTAACGCCACTCTTTTTCTCCCAGAGAATTTTTTTGTATGCCCTAATTATCTGCCTGATAGCCAGCCATTGGTTATGGGTGGATTTTTTGCGTTTCCTTCATCGTCATCTCCATGGGATGTTTAGGTAACTCCAAATAAATGTCCTACCCATTGATGGTTAATTTTAGTACAGTTCTGGCCTGTGATTGCGCACTCT
>JABSRF010000273.1 GCA_013215275.1 Oligoflexales bacterium
AGAGTGCGCAATCACAGGCCAGAACTGTACTAAAATTAACCATCAATGGGTAGGACATTTATTTGGAGTTACCTTAGTTATTTCCAAAATTGAGAAGAAGTATGGAGTCTTTATGGATCGCTTCATCATAGCTGCAGGCTTTGCAGCAAGCGTGGGAGTTTTGGGAGGGTGTGGCAATTCCAATCATCCTAATCATGCGATTGTAAACCACGACCAAGGTGCTCAGGTAGATATAAAAAAGGCTCGGTGGGATTATCGAAATGAGCCATCGCTGATGGATACAATGGTCAATGGTCAGTCCTATATCTATAAGTTCGAAACGCTCCCTTTAAGTGGTGCTTTATCTCAGCAGCCGTGGAGTGGAGATTACTGGCCTACATACAAAGGAGGGATCACCTACCGTTGGAATGATCTTAGCTCCTGGGGTGTCGAACGCTATGGCTATAAGCCTAGCCCATATGATGACTTGGTTGGCAAGGATCTTTCATACCTTTCTCCTGCTGAAAAGTTCGACCTCTTTATGGGACGTTATGACTATCCTCTGACCTACGAAGAGAGGCAAAGAACTAGGATCATGAAAACCGTACCGGGAAGTTGGGAATATAGGCCTGGTTACAAGATCCCATACTGGGAAGGTCTGTGCCATGCTTGGGCTCCTGCAACCCTAGGTTACCAAGAACCAAATCCTGTTACTGTGGTAAATCCAGACGGCTTAGAGATTCCGTTTGGTTCTTCTGATATTAAGGCTTTGTTAACATACTTTCTTCATGAGACGGGAGCAAAAACGCAGTTTCTCGGTATGCGCTGCAATATCGATGTGGATGAGCTGCAGAGAAAATATCGTAATGGTGAGATCTCATGGTCTTACTACATGCAGCAGAAGAAAGCCTGTGCTGATACCAATGCTGGCTCTTTTCATTTAGTCCTGACAAATCAAGTAGGATTATTGGATGAGGGTTTCATAGCTGATGTAACTCGTGGAGCAGAAGTTTGGAACCAAGCGGTTTATGCATATCAAACTGAGGTGCTTCAGGAAAGGCAAGGAGCAAGTTGGAAAGCAGCGCCCGGTACTGTTAAAGAGGTCAAGGTCCACACGCGGATGTTTTATACCACTGAAATAGCTCAAAGCTTTGAGAAGCCTCTAAGCCAACCTATTGCTTATAAAGATTATTACTATTGGCTGGAAATTAATGAGCAAGGTGAGATTGTCGGAGGAGAATGGCTCGACAATCGGTCAAATCGTCCAGACTTCTTGTGGAAGCAGGAAATCCCCGAGTTTTGGGGCGATTATTCGTTCTTGCAAGACCTCTATCAGCGCTCAACTCAGACTCCGGAAGAGCCTGCTGAACCTACAGATCCAGAAGAGCCGACAGATCCGGTAGAGCCAACAGATCCGGTAGAGCCGACAGATCCTGAAAGCTCTAGCCGCTCTTTAGCATCCTAAATTGATTCATCCATGTTGGAGGAGTTACTCTTCGAATGTGGCATTGCAGCAAGTGAATGAGTAGTTGCGGTCCCACAATCCACCTTCATCGTGGAAGGTGGTCTTAATCTCCTTCAAAATCTTGCCATTTGGGCAAGTAAACTCAAAGTTCTCCTTAGCAGCATAACTTTGCTTCATACAAGATGTTGCAGTAAGGGTGTTGCCGTCGAAGTCTTTTAGCTCGCAGCATGAGGTTCTGTTGATGCGGTCATTGTGGAAGGAATACTCGATATTATCTTCGTCTTTCATGTAACGTTTTGAGCTGAGTCCTTGGACAAATTGTTCGGCCTTGCTACACCTTGAAACTCCATTTTCTGACCTCTTATTGTCAGCTTCACTGGGGGACACGCAACTAGTCTTGCGAATCAGGCGATCTTTTTTATCTTCCAGGAATCCACATATAAATGCGAAATCCCTATCAGCTCGATGCTTTGCCTCATCAACGGCACCATGATAACGTTCGAAGCTGGATTTGATTCCAATTACAAAAGAGTAGCCGGGGCAATTATAATCAAAATTACTTCTGGTGTAGTACTCAGCTAAGCCGGGTTGTTTAAGTTCGTCAGCCTTCACCAAGCCCTTTACTTTTTGATTGGCAGGCTGAGCGTGATAAACGCCATGTTTCGCACCATATTTATCCGCATAACTAGCGTTGTAGGATTGCCCGAACGCGAAAGAATGGAAGCAAATACCTATCATCATTGAGAGAACTTTGATCATTGGCCATGTCCTTTTGGCAGCATTATCGCCACATATCGGGGATTTATCTTAAAAACTTAAGATTATTTGCCTAAACATAAGGTATAGTTGCTTTTTGATTAGGAAAAAAAGTTCAGAATAGAGAGGAGGGCTTAAAGGCGCTGCCGTTTAAACTATAGCTCATCCTGTTTTACTTTGTCGATGAGCTCTGCATGCATATTGATGCTTAGCATAAAAAACTCTCTGTCTTCCTTATCCCAGGTATAGAGTGCGTTGCCGATATCAAAGGTTGATTCAGGGTCGTGCATGTGGAACATAAACTCCAGCGCGCAATCCTGAGACAGACTCAACTCATCATCATAGTAAAGTTCAAACAGCTCAGTGAGGCTTGTTGTTCTTTCAAACCCTTCGTAGCAAGGCCACTCCAAAATCAAATCCATAAATGCTTCGTCTTCTTGGGGCGAAATGACGTAAGCGTCGGAAAATTCTTGTTCTAAGGGAGCGTTGGATTTGTTCAAAACAGGTTGGAGAGGGTTTGAGTCCCGGCTTAAGGGGAACCTAATAATATTGCCCATTGAAAACATCCCACTGTTCTGGTTAGTTCTGTCTCGCATTTTTTTAATGCAGAGAGCATACTAACAGTTCAATACTTTCATATCAATTATGCTACACTAATCAAACCTTTTTATCTCAAAAACTGTTGAGCATGATTATTAATTAAGTTTAGCTGGTTAAAATTTAAGCGCAACAAATAACTTACTCTGTTTTCGTTGGTAAAAATGCAGCCCTAGGAGCATTGAGTAAAAAAGCATGACTTAAACTTGACAGCCGTTTTGCTTTAGTGAAAGAACAGCTTTTTGTTTGCATTGACCCACCGTCACCAAATCTCCGCGTTGATGTGAAGGGTGGTTTATTCAATGGAAAGGAAGTTAACATGTTCTTCCCTAGTCAAGGTGGGTTTCACTAGGCCAAAAAGGGGCTTGAGATGAAGGTTTATCAGTTTCCTAGAAAAACGAGAAAGCTGGAAAAGAAGCAAAAAAAACAGGAGCCTATTTGCAATGGTGAGCTTGATTCTAGTCTGAGCAAAGAATCATTAAATGAGATTTTGCAAGAATTGGAGGGGTGGGTCAAAGACCAAGATAGTCCTGCTGAGCTTATTGATTGCCCCGAGATTGATGCTAACCAGTTCCGGCTTTTTTGTACCGCATTTCCATGCCTGAAAACTCTGCACGGAATTGGAGTGCATGACGTATTAGCAAAGTATAGTGCTGGAAAGCTCACGGATCAGCAAGATATTGCAGTCGAGTTAATTTTTGAATTACTCAGTTCTTACAATTTTGGCTTTGATATTTCAGAGGCATTTCTGGCTTTTGCAGGAGAAGATAGGAAAGCCGTGATCAAGGTGCTAAGTCTGTATGAAAGCACCTTAAATTGACCCACCTTCACGAAGCCTCTTCGTTCACGTAGAGATTTTTCACTCTCTTTTTTTTCAAAGTCAAACTGCGCAATTTTATGTTGACGAATTATTTTTGTACCCTAAACTCTGTTTTGCAGATGGCATGCTTTGAAGATTTTCTTATTGCTTAAAACTTAGGTCTTGTGACATCGATCTTTGTGCTAAAACCAGGAGAAAATTTGATTGGATAGCATCTTAAGTCAGTTTAAAAAGCCCTTAGGATACTGGCGAATGCTGTCTTTGGTTGTTGGCTCAATGATTGGGACCGGTATTTTTATTTTTGCTTCTCCTGTCTGTGCCTACCTTCTTGAACCATGGGCTATTTTAAGCTCTTGGGCTCTTGGTGGAGTCATAGCCTTATCTGGAGCATTTTGCTTAGCTGAGTTATGTTTATATTTTCCACACCCAGGCGGGGTGTACGACTACTTTCGAATGACTTTTGGCACTGGCTTAAGCTTTCTTTACGCTTGGACTAAATTTCTTGTTGTGGGGGTGGGCTGTCTAAGCATTGCGGCATGGGCGAGCGCAAAGTTTTTAGTGCAAATCTTCGAGTTTCCCAATGACGTTGCAGATGAGGTCGTTAAGCCCGTCGCTTTGGGTATGATTTGTTTTATCACCCTCATGAATATGTTGGGAATTAGGAAAAAGGCAAATATTAAAAACTTTCTCACAGTTCCTAAGGTCACCTGTTTGTTGCTCATGATAATTATCGGTTTTTTCTACTTTTTTCATCTAGATGAGCTTGAACCGGTGTTCTTTTCACCTCAGATTGAAGTTAATCAGTTCCAAAACCCCTCAATGGTCGCATTTATGTCAGCTCTCATTCCAATCCTCTGGGCTCTTGGTGGTTGGGAAGATGTTATCTTTCTTTTTATGAATGATAATAAACCAGACAGAAAGTTGGTAAATGCTCTCTTGTATGGAGTTTTAATTGTTTCAGTTTTGTACCTACTCATAAACATAGCATACCTGCTAATTCTTGACCCACTTGAAATTGCTACTGCTGGTAGTAGTGCGATATTACTTGTTAATAAGACTTTAGGGCAGGTTCCAGGATCCATAGCTTCGTTCTTCTTAATGGTCACTGGATTAGGAGTTATCAATAATATAATCCTATCAGGAGCTAAGATCCCATTTATTGCTGCCTCTCATAACCTGGTTTTTAGATGGTTCTGCAATGTTCATCCACAGACTGGCACTCCGCAAAGAGCTTTGATTATTCAGGGCTTGTTTGCGGTATTTGCGGTCTATCTTTCAGATAAGGTAACTCCAAATAAATGTCCTACCCATTGATGGTTAATTTTAGTACAGTTCTGGCCTGTGATTGCGCACTC
>JABSRF010000274.1 GCA_013215275.1 Oligoflexales bacterium
TTATAGCATTCAATAACAAGTTTTAGTTTTACTTATACAAAGCTATTTTTGGTCTGGACAGTGGGGTCCACTTCAGTGAGCCCGACCCTACCCCAGGGCCTCCACAGAGCCCTGAAATCACCTTTCAAAATGTCGCAAAAAATGGGAACGGAAATTACCGCATTCTGGTGATTCAGCATGAAGGTACTTCGGCAGGTGTTTCAGGCAATCGGGAATTGGAGCTTCCTTTATTAGAAGATATTGTCGGAGACATTAACCTGGATACCACGTTAAACATAACTCTCGAGATTGAAGTGGTCGTACAGGCTGATTTTAATATCGACGATGCTAAGTCGGCAGCCCTGGCAATTTGGATCGATCACTCCTACCAGAGTGGTGGACTTAACGATGGAACCGTCGATATTTTGCAAAGCCTCTATGACAATGGGGTCCCTTTATACTTTGTGGCTGATGATATTGCTTTTTCTATTTCACAAAACTTAACTAGTGTAGAAAAGCAGGATCAGTTATCTCAGCTATGCCATCTAGGGTCTTCCATGAGTAATGGTAGTTCTCCAATATCCATTGAATTAAACGGAACGAGTCACCCGATCGTGGATAGGCCTTATGCCGCGGTGCAAAATTTTGACTACAGTTTTGACTCGGATGAGGATGTCAGTCCAATTGGAGCGGGTGAGGTCTTACTTGCGACCCGAACTGGTGGTAGTGCTGCCTTGGTAGCCTATGAAGGAAGTCCGGAGAAACCTCCAGTCGTGACCCAAACCTTTTTAATCGCTGGTGGGGATGCTGTGGACACGACTGACCGTACCCAGCTATCAACCTATTCAAGAATAGCCTATTCTGGATCCTAGAACCTCTTGTTGGGCCTTAACGCAGCTCTGCTAGTAGCTCTTTTCCCTGAGACACCATATCACTCATAACATCTTGTGCAGAGATGAGTTTTCCTGAGTCTTCGTAAGCAAGGGAGCGCATGCGAATGGCTGAGCATGCTATATTATAAATTTCATCCCAGATAGTGCCAAATAGATCATCTTCAGAGAATTTTCCGTCCGCTCCTCTTCCAAATCTATCTTCACTTAAAAAACTCATGAATATGATCTCTATGAAATCCCACCCCTGATACTCTGCGACCGCTACCCTTAAGTCATCCCAGCGGTCTTCATGAAGGAACTCTTGCCAGTCATGCTCATTTTCGAACTCATGATAGTAACGAAAGGCGAAATCACCTTCTTCTAAATCCACGGCACAATAGATATCGAACTCCTTTAAAAACTGCTCATAGCGTTTCTTAAATTGTTCGAGAACATCGCGACCTTTTTCGGTGATTTCATAGAAATACTCAGGAGAGATGCTGACATACTCTTTTTCAAGAAGCCAGGAAAACAGAGGTTCCAAAACCCTTTGATCTCCTGGAAGATCAACCTGAAACAGACTTTTTTTGGGAAAAGGTCTGTCCATCTTATAGAGTAAAAATAAACCTGCATATTGCTTTTTTAAGTCTTCGCTTATAAAGAAATCTTGCTGTTGACTCACTAACGCCTCCTTCCACTGCGGCCAAAGCCCCTGCTTCTCATTGGCCTTCGAGCAGGGCTGGCTTTTTTACGTCCAAATACAGGACTCTTTTTACGGGTAACTTGCCTCGTTTGAAAAGACTTCTGTGACCGGCTAGGATTCTTTAAGGGTGCTTTGATTGAGGAGGCCATTTTTCCGTTATTTGGAGAGCTGATATGGTCGTAACGACCACTGCTTGTGCGCTTGTAGGCCCCATCGGGAATCATGCTACCTGTTCTGCGGGTGTAGGCGTCGTAAGGGACGGTTCTATAAGAGTTATAAGAATAGGGGTAGTTTCCATAAGAAAAAGGGGATGCATAAGGCCTATGACTACTGAATAAGTAACCTAATAGCATGCCGGTGCCTAATCCGCTCCAACTTGACTGATAGTAATGGTTATGTCCATAGATCTGTGGGTTCCCTTTAGTCTCTACGACGGCACTTCCTTGATCTTCAGCTTTTTCGATCTTAATGGTTGCAATTTCTTGCTCCTCACCTTTCTTTGGTTCGGTGCTTAAGGAAAAGCCTTTTACGTCACCCTCTCCAAACTCTGTGACTTTTATGTAATCGACCTTGCCATCACCGTTTAGATCCAGGTTGTTGACCCCTGACTTTGGGTCGTTTAATAATTTTTCAAATTCTTCTCCGTTCTTAGCTTTTTTTAAAAGCTCACCAACAGCTTGTAGGTTGAGGCCTTTATCAGCGCTAACGGCTTGAGTGACATTAACATTGTAGTTGCTAGCATTCTTTTGTGAGTCCTCACCTAAAGATTTGAAAATGCTATAAAATGAAACCGCAAACATAGCAGCGATAATATAAGGAAAATACTTTTCTTTCATAGGGGGCTCCACATATAACTGAACTTGAATTTATTAGACAGAAAGAATTTCTACCTGGGAATAAGGAACTCGAACTTTGTAATGGGTTGTGAATGCACCATTTTGCCATCTGACGATTGTAATGTATAAAGACTTTGTTCCGTCAGCAAAACTCCAAATCAAGCAAGGCTCACCCTCCAGTTCATTTGAATTTGGGCAATAAGAGTGGGAGGCGCTACTTGTAAGGTTAAAAATGGTGCCCTCATAGCTTAAGGTTAATTGCTCTCCTTCTTTTATTTGATAAAAGTCAGCCTCAGAAACTCCCAGCTCTGCAAAACTAGGATTCCTGAGGCTGACGAGTACAGAGCTATCATCCCTTGGTATCGTGCTTAGAGCATAAGTTTTGCTACCTTCATCTAAGATGAGCTCATGCCACCTTTGCATTCCATGTTTGTATAAATGCTTGTCTTTTATGGTCCCATCAATGTTCAGCATCCTTAAGCCAACGTCATGGAGCTTCACGAAACTGCCTGGATGAGCATAAGTTAGGGTTCTAGGTCTGCTCGCATTCACCTTTGCCCGCATTGCGGCTGCTTTTTCTGCAAGCCTTTGATCTTTTCCCGAGGCTAACTGCGGGTCAAGCTTGCCCTTTATATGATAGAAGTACATATAGGCACACATACAGGATAGTGCCAACATTATTAGGCCAAACACCATAAAAATTTAACCTCCAAAAAAATCAGCATTTATCAGTATGAATGCTTCTTTTATTTTACGGCATATTTAACCGCGCTTTAAGCTCTGAGAGAGAGTCATTTGCTTTTTTCTGGCTTTCAATGTTTGCCGTAGAGCTAAGGGCTTTATTAATCTCATCATCGACAGATGATGGAAGCTTTGCCATATCTCCATAAGACTCAGCAAGCGCCTCATCTTCAGATACTTTGTGCTTCATTTTTTCGAGTAAGGCCACGGTACCACTCGAGTCAACTTGCGCAAGCTGCTTGTTGAGTTTCTTTGAGGCCTGTGCAACCTTTGCCCTTGCCTTTAAGGTTGTGAGTTCATTTTCCCACTTAGAAATGCTGGTTTTTAGCTCATTAACCCTTAGTTCTAAGGTTCTTGTTTGCTGGTCCTGGCGATCTAAGCTTTGCATGACCGGTGAGCTTTGCTCAACAATCTGGTTCTTTTTCTCAAGAGCTGCACTTGCAAGGCGGTCAGCTTCTGACTGGTCGATGCTGCCGGATTGAGCTTTTTTGAGAAGGAGGACTGCTTTATTTTCGTAAGATGCTGCAAGCTCTTTGTTAGCTTGGGTGTCATTGCGCATTTTTATAAGAACAGCCTTTGCTTCAGCCAGGCTTTTGAGGCTTGTCTCTAAGTCTTTTTTAAGGTCCCTGATTCCCTGCTCAGTCATCTTAATGGGGTCTTCCATGTTGTCGATTGCTGCATGGGTTTTTGCTTCTGCAACTCTAAATAAGCGTTTGAAAATTCCAACCATTTTAAGCAACTCCGTGGTGTTGAGGGTTTGTTTTAACGAGCTTCAACTGCAGCTATGATGTGCTCTCCATGCTCTGCTAATCCAAGAGAGAGAGCATTAATGGAGCCTTCCAATTCATTTAAGTCCAAATTTGCTAATTGCAAGGTGTCCCTAAAAATAATGTGCTCACCTGAATCATCAAGGCTAAAGGCACCATGAACAAGCTTACGGTTCATTTGCAAGAAGCTCTTTAGGGTTTCGGGGTTGTCTTGGACACCTTCAGGTAGTTTTGCAATGAGTTGTTCGATGATAAGCACAGGGTACTCGCAATCGATGACAAGGTGCTGAATGCCATTTTCTGGATCGCTCACCACGAATAGTTCCTCTTCTGGGTCCTCGGTTTCAATGGTGAGTCCCATTTCTAAGAGGAATTGCTTGACCTTAAATTTGTAGTCTTCCATCTTTATTACCTTCCCTTGTTTTGGCTTTGTTTGCGTTCAAAATGCTGATATGCAGTGTTGAGTTTTGCTGTAATTTCTTCAGCAAGCAACTGCTTTTTAGGGTCTGAATGATATCGGTCAGGGTGATACTGTTTGATCAGGGTGCGGTAGCTTTTTTTTACCTCTGCAAAGCTAGCCCCAAAAGGTAGCTCAAGGTTTGCATAGTATTCACGCTCAAGAGGGTTCTGTGCTCCAGCCTCTTCCTGCGTATGGCTTTTGTCGCCGGGGGGAGGTGCTTGGTTCCACCTGTGAAAAAAGTCATCACCAAATTCCCCACTTTGTTTTTGCTGTTGCCAGATACGGCTATGAAGCTCATAAGCTTGGTATCTTAATATTTTCTTAATGCGGTCAATCATAGTTTAAAGCCAATGTATCTTGTCAGCGAAGTTAGCCACAGATGCCATCATAACCTAAGCACGACAGAAGATGCATTCAAAATCCTAGAAGTTTTGCGACTAAACTTCTTTCTATTCGAGGGAAGTAAGCAAACAACTTAAGGATCAGGGTCAGATGACTCTTTCTTAAGATTTAAGGTGGGTTTAAGGTAACTCCAAATAAATGTCCTACCCATTGATGGTTAATTTTAGTACAGTTCTGGCCTGTGATTGCGCACTCT
>JABSRF010000275.1 GCA_013215275.1 Oligoflexales bacterium
GAGTGCGCAATCACAGGCCAGAACTGTACTAAAATTAACCATCAATGGGTAGGACATTTATTTGGAGTTACCTTACTGTCCCACTCAGCTGTGGTTGCGAGGGAGCTAGGGCTTCCCACCATTGTGGGGGTTAACGGTAGCCTAGTGAATTCCGTTTCAACTGGTATGAGGGTTAGAGTCGACGCAGGCAAAGGCGAAGTAAAGATATTGGAGCAATGATGGACTTAAATATAGTTCTAGCCAGAGTGGACCCTGCTTACAGGGATGATTTCTGCAATTTTCAGCAGAGGTATGGGAACAGGCTCTACATGAAAGGCTTTCTTCCTCCTTCTGTCTGGGAGCAGTTTTTCGAACTGGCTCCCGACTCCTTAGCTGAATTCTGGCTTGCCTATGAAGGTAAACGTCCCGTGGGAAGAGTCGGTGCTTCTTTGATGCCAAGTTATCAAGGACTTGGGAGTGTTGGCTTTTTTGAGTTGGACCTAAATTACGGGCCTTATGGCGAGGTGTCCAAAGCACTTTTGAAGCAAGCGACCAATTGGCTCAAGAAAAAGTCATGCTCTAAAGTGGTCGGGCCTATGAACCTCAACACTTGGTTCCCTTATCGCTTTCGTAGCGACCAAGACATCACAAAGCGCTTTTCTTGGGAACCAGTCCACCCACCAGAGTACCTGCAGGAATGTCTTCATTTTGGTTTTGTCCTAGATACAAAGTATAAAGCATTCAACACGGGGCAGCTTTCAGACTTTGTGGAGAAGACTAAAACAGCCTATGGGCACTGTCTCAATCAAGAATACCATTTTCGTAACTTTGATTCTGAGTGTTTTCTTGAACGAGATATTCCCATCCTCTACGAAATGAGCATGGAGTGTTTTAAAGGCAATTATCTTTTCGAGCCTATCAGCTTAGAAGCCTTTAGAGCTCTCTATGTCCCTATTGTGGATAAGATGGACCACACCCTCGGGAAGATTTGTTTTGCAAAAGATGGCAGCCCTGCAGGGTTTGGCTTTTCTTTCGTCGATGATGGGGTTTTCGTTATCAAAACACTTGCAACCATGCCTCTTCATCGAGGCCATGGGATTAGCAATGCCCTTGCTTATTTAGCCGGATCTGCTGCTTACAAGCGGGGTTTGCATAGCTATATCACAGCGATCATACACGCTGGAGCCCAGAGTGAATCCTATGGAAAAAAGGGAACGATCATCTGGGAGCACAATTATGACCTTCTCGCATTCGGATTAAAAAAATCTGAATGAGCCTCCGCGATTAGCTTTTTAGCAAGCCATGGTATGAAATAATCCCTGTCATAAATAGCCTGCATTACAGATGCTTACTTGGTTTGGTTTACTTTTGAATGCCATTTCCGAGCTTATCTAGAAGTAAAAAAACATAGGCTTCTGTAATGTATGTAGTTGTAATCTTTATTTTTTTGTTCTTAAGCTGTAGTAGTCAAGACTTTGCCGGTGGAGATATTCGTGAGCCAAAGGCGGATCAAAGCAGCTCTGCTGTGCTCGAGAGCGGTTCCCAATTCGATGAAGAAATGGATGAAGCCTCTGAATCTGGTGATGGACAAGCACCACCTGTGAATGGGGACCTTGCTGAGGAAGTTTCAGCTCCTGTGAGCATAACGGGTGGTTACCTAACGTGTGCCATCAATGATCTAAACCAAGTATCATGTCACTCTGAGCAAGCAATCAGTCGGACCGACCTGGAACAGTTTATTTTTTTGGACCAGGAAGGCATAGAGATTCCCCTTGAAAATATGGTGGTAGAAGCCTCTCAATCAGATGGGACCTATATGTTGATCGTGACCGTTCCTGGAGAGTTTGTTCTTGAACAAATCCTGTCTAGGCATGAAATCGATGAGGAAAACAATAATCCACCGACTTTCTCCTCGGTTAGTCCATTGTCTGCCACCGAAGACACGGCACAAACCATTTTGTATATGGACTTGCTGAATGCGGCAGATGTTTCCGACCCTGATGGTAACCTCCTTTATTTCGAATTTAATGGAGCTTTAAATGGTGTGCTCACAAGCGACGGAGTGAACCCAGTGACCCTTGGAGACCGTTTAGGTCCAGGGATGCAGTGGGTCTGGCAACCACCATTAAATGCCCAGGGCAATGATCAGCCAGGATTCTCTGTGAGGGCCTCTGATGGTGCCTTACCAAGCCTCAATGCTGTCGAGGTGCGGTTTAATGTAACTGCCATTGATGATGCTCCTTCTCTTTCGACCGTAAGCAATATGGTAGCCACTGAGGACACCCAAGTGACCATCACTTATGAGCAGTTATCATTAGCAGCTGACGAATCCGATGCTGATGGAGCTACGATTCAGTTTGAGCTTGCTGGAATAAACTCTGGAACCCTCACGACAGATGGCAGCACAGCAGTCTCTTTAGGGGCCTTATTATCCCCAGGAGGCCAGTGGATTTGGTTACCTCCTACTGACCAAAATGGTGACGATAACGAAGGATTTACGATTCGTGCCTATGACGGCAGCCTATTAAGTAGTTCACCAGTTCCTGTGCGCTTCAATATTGCTGCTGTAAATGACCTCCCTAACCCTGGTGGAGATGGGAGCATTATGGATAGTACTGTAACTTTTACGAGCCTTAGCTTGAGTTGGGTAAAGGCCACTGACCGTGCTAATGAAACGGCTCAAGCTAATTTATCTTACTGTGTTTATCGATCACCTGCTGATATGACAAGTGTAGCCGAAGCAGAAGCAGCAACTCTGGTTGGGGCTTGTGGGAATGACCTCGACTCAATTTCAGACAGTGGTTTAACACCCTCCACTGACTATTATTACAGTGTTGTGGTCCAGGATCAGGATGGAGGCAAATCTATCTATAGCAGCCTTTATGCACCTACAATGGCTTCTTTTCATATCGTTTATAACGATTGGCGCAGCGGATCTGACAACCGGTTGAAATACGCCCGCAATACCTCTGGATCTTTAGCAGTTGACACGGTGCTGTTTCATGATGTGCGCATCCGACATGTGGACTTTGACATCGATGCCAGTAATGATCTGCATATTCTATATTTCGATGATGCAAATAATGATGATAATACTGGGACTTTAAACTACCTCAGTGGGAGTGTCTCGGGAGGATTTTCAGGCCAAAGGATCAATGAAACCCGAGAAATGCGAGAAGGAAGTGATATTTCAGTAGAAGATAACGGCACTGTTCATATCATCCACAATGAAGAATGGTGCACTGGAAATATGGAGCACACGCTCTACTATACGACGGGAGTTGGGGGAGCATTGAGCACTCCAGAATTGGTAACTTCTGCAAATCCGTCTGATGATCAGGGGTGGGGTATCGATAGTTTTGTAGATTCTGCGGGAACTTTGCATTTTTCATACCTCGATGAGGCTACAGGTGCATTCAGATACGGAGAAGGAACGTCAGGAAATTTTAACCTAAGTAGCATCCAATCGAACGCCACTTCCCATAGTGGATCAGTCACAATAATTGATGAGGGAAGCGATGGGGCAGTGCATGTGGTCTATTTCGATGGAGATACTGGCACTAACAATATCTATTATGAAAACAATGGCAACAATTGGGCAGGAAACTCAATGATTGCCGTCGCAAATGCTGATGCTGAACGAAGTTTAGATATGGCACTTGACTCCGATGATAATGTCCATCTTTGCTATCGTCATAATACGGATGGTGACACCTATTATGCTACCAATGCCTCTGGTGCTTGGCTTACCGAGCGTATTCATAACGGATCAGCAGATCCAGGCGGAGAAGGTTGTGCAACGTGTTCGATTGATGTAGGCTCTAAAAGAAATGTGGTTCACATCACCTACTATACGAGCTGCACTAGTCGTGATATTCGGCATGCTTATGGCAGCCTAGGTAATTGGACAGATATTCTTATTGATTCTAATGGTGAGTCTTATAACTTCAATCATGAATTGATTGTTGAATAGAAGTTTTAGTTTTACCTGATAGGAAACATTGATTCAGGTAACAAACTCATAAATCCTTCTGCAATAAGCTTTTCTACAAGCGCTTCCTTATTCGGGCAGTTTAACTTTGTTTTTAAGTTATCCAAGTGGAAATCAACGGTACGCTTAGTGATTTTTAAGCGGTCTGCAATCGTTTTGCTTGTCCTGCCTCTTATCAGGTGGAATACCACCTGCTTTTCTCGCTCAGTGAGATCAAAATCATCCTTGAATCCGTTAATTGTGAAACTGAACTGATCTTTTGATTTGATGCTCTGAAAATTTTCTGTAAACACAAAGCGAGATAAGTCTAACATCCCATTGTTTTCCACAGGTTCCATACTGCACAGGACACCATAAGGTTTCTGGTCCTTGTAAATAAGAGTGTTTGACCCAAAAGTAGCAATCCACTGATCATTAGAGTATTTACAGTAAGTCAGAAAATTTTGAGGTTTTCCCTTCCGTTCAATTGCTAACTTTGTTTGAGCACTGAAGGATTCATGCATAGCTCCAGCGTCGCATTTAAAGTCCAAGTAAGTGGTGCCTTCCGCCTCATACAGCGACTTAAACCCTTGCAGAGATATATTTTTATCATTACCGATGATTAGCTCACCCTCAGTGGAACGTAATTCTGTAAAGCTAGGAAGGTACCTAATAAATTCGCAATTCAAGGGAAATTTCCTCTCAAAAAACATGAAAATACAAAGGCCACGATTGTGCTCATTCTAATGATGGCCAAAAATAGGTTTTAAGTGATTAATATGATCTGCCAACTTGACAGCCGAGGTTTCCAAAATAACCTGATGGAATCTTATGCGTCAAATAAATTTTTGTTATGACAGAAGTTTCCATCAAAAAATGTCGTTTAGGTTATGATGATCCTTGTAATATGGGACTTTTTAGTACCCTTCGAAA
>JABSRF010000276.1 GCA_013215275.1 Oligoflexales bacterium
AGATTTTCCTCCAATCTTTTTGTATATTTTTGATAGCGGCGATGGAGAAATTCATAGCATGCAGAATCTAGGTTAAAGAAATGTAGCAGCTGTCTAAAGCGTTGGCGTTTATATTAAGTAATCTTTTCGAAATTATTCACGAAGCCTTTTTGTTAAGCTCTGCGCTAAGAAGCCTTGAAAAATAGGGAGTAGAGAAGAAAACACCAGGCTTTGGTGTTATGGTCGGGGTTCTACTTTTTCAAATGACTTCGAGTCTGTGGTTTTTGGTTCTTTATTTCTTGCTCTGGCAAGTGCATATCCCATCCTCGTCGAGCTATTTTTGACTGGGTGATGCTACTCGGCTGTTTTTCGAGTCCTTTGCTGGTACACATCAAATAGTCAAAATCTCTTTGCACTGATTTTTTTGATTTTGAATCAGTTTTCTGCTTAGGACGACCAACGACTCTGGCTGTGCCTATGGAAGGTGTTGACCGCTCCAAAAGCTTCGGACTTGCAAATAAGAATGCTGAACTCTTAGCCATAGGTTTGTCAAGCCTAAGCTCTCTTTGGAATGTTTTCTGAATAAAGGTAGGTTCGTAATCAAACTCGCTGTAACACCAATCCTTTTCTTCAAGCAGCATTGGACATGCTGCGACACCACTCGGGCAAGGATAAACGGCCTGGTATCCCATGTTTATCAGCTCATCGCGCAACTGCATAAGTGCTCTGGAAGATTCTGGTGTCGGCCTGTCAATCAGTGAGATGATACTTGACTTTTTCTCTGATACCTCATGGTCGAGCTGGTCTAGAAAGCTTGTCAGTGCTTTTTTATTATACTTGAAGTAAGGCCAAGAAAACCCAAGTGAATGGATACTAAGTTCCTGAGAATTAGCTGATGTTGGTTTATAATCGAAGGGTCGCTTAAGGCCTGAAACTTTTGCCTCAGGAGCCATGAAATTTAATATTTGAACTGAGCCTTCAAGAAGCATCGGGTTTTGCTCAAGGAGATTCACCTGAATCTGCTTCTCATCTGCTTTGTTTCGCAACAATAAGTCCAGCCAAGTCTCAGCGCATGCGCCAGTTCCACTCGCCCAATCAGTAATCTTAAAAGAAGGGAATTGGCTGATCACCTGTTTCCATCTCCATTTTCGACCCACCCTTTCAGTCAGAAGATAGCAATTAAGTAAATGGTCAAGATGCTCAGATAAAAGGTAGGCAATGAGGCCTTTTTTAGTCTTAAGAAAAGATTCTAAGCGATGTTGCTCGCCTTTTCCTATGGACTCATTAAGCGTATAGATTGAATCCGCTTCACCCAGTATTAGTTTTCTGATGAGCTTAAAGTTATTTTCCTCAGTCTTACGTGTGCCTTTAGGAAACCTTCCGTTGGCAATTAAAAACTGTTCCCAACTAGCTAGCAAGCTTCTTGGTAGTTTAGGTGCAAGAGTCTTTGGTTTGTTGAGGGCTACACGCTTGCTCCTGCTTTCAGGCTTGTTAGGCCTTGAGTTTGTTCTCATTGAACTTGGCTTCCCATTGGCCTTACTTGTGCTTGGCTTTGCATTGGTCTTTTTTGTATTTTGATAGAAACGATTCATTAGGAGTCTCAATTATGTTGGTTGGCTTTGACGCATATCAACTGGAGGTTGAGTTAGTTTGTCAGATTATGAAAATCAGGTGTCACTTTAGTGTGGATTCAGTTGGAATTCAATGTAAAAATGGCATTTTTACTGATATCAGCATGTTATAGCCATGAAATCAAAAGCCTTAAAATCATGATCGTTTCCTTAATTCCACTGGAGACAATCTACCATCGTTTTTAAGTGTCATAATTTATTAGCTTAAATGTTTTAAATAATGGCTTTGTGCTGAAAATCTTTAAGTTTTTAGAAAAATGTTCCGCTAACCCCAACAGGAAGAAATTTGTAGTGGAAAGGATGTTGGGAAGATGACGAGCTTACTTGCTAAAGGGGCCCTCAACTTAATGGTCTTACTGGCTTTGGCATTTAGCTGTAAGACAGCTGACGTCAAGAATACAAGGAAACTTGAACAGGAACGGGGTGAGGGAAATGCCCTTACTGAAGGGTTTAGGCTCCACCAAGAATTTATTAAAGCAGTATTCACCGCTGCAAAAAGAGAGGATGTAGGGCACCTATGGAGTTTCATGTCTAAAAACAAGAGTGCAATTGCTGTTGATTTCTATAATCATCAGACTCAGTACAAAGAGATTCTGAAGCAGTTCAACGAACAAGGAATTATAACTAAAACTAAGGCAGATTCCTTGCAATCTCTATTTGATACATTAGCAACATTGGGAGCAAATCGCGTTGGTAGGGCAGCTGCCTCTCCTGTTTTCAATTACAAAATCAAGAATGCTGCCAATGATATCTATAAGGTGGTCAGTGATGACCTCAGAGAAAAAGGCTTAGTTAGTTTTCTGGAAACGGTCTTCAAGATGGTTACTCCCGCAGACGAAAATGGCAAACGTATGTTCAATATGATGTTCATGTACTTTGACCATACCTTAAATGCAGACAGTGGTCTTTACAAGGATAGCGTCAATAGAAAGCTTGGGGTCGTGGAAGATGCTGCAATCAGTATCTTACAAGATTCCCGCGGGCAACCAATCGATCTATGGACTGCCATGATCGAGAAAAAAGGAAAAGACCGGCTTATAGAAATCATGACTGCATACAAAGGTACAAACGGAATCACTGATGCAGATATAGAAAGAGTTAAGGCTATCCAGGGTACCGATGCATGGCGTTTGAAACTAGATGAGATTGCAGGAAAGGGACTTTTTAAGGTCATGGAAGAATCAGGCCCTGTGATGACAAAGATACTGCAATCTTACGTAGAAGATATGCCTCCAGATATGCAAGCTGCAGTGAGAAAAGTCCAAAGTGACTTGCCACCCCTGTCACCTGACGTATCTGCAGACAGATTTAAAGAGCTAGATATTCGGCTTGATGAAGCCAGATATCAGTGGCCCAGTGCAAGCGACAAAGCAAAGATTCAGAGTATGGTGGATGACAAAAAAGTCTTTAGCTATACCCAAGGTGGAGTAGAAAGGTTTTATACCAACTCAGGGACAGCATCCTTATCTGATTCGAAGGTTCTTTATCTGAAGAATAAATCAGGCGAAATTGAAGAAGTGGTGGTCAAGTTTATCAAGCGCGATGCTGTTACTCGGTATGAGCAGGAGCTCAAATTTTTCAATGAACCAGGGCGTTTTACGCCCGGTGTAAAAAGGGCATTAGATCTTTATATAAATGCTATCCCAGGTGAGCTTGATCTCAACGATGAGATTAAGAATATGGATCGGATTAAAAATGGAGGGCTATTTACCCAGCAAGGAGTTGATGCAGGTGGAGGTCAAAAGCTGGACTTTGATGTGGTTAATCAACCTAGTGGTATCAGGTTTAATACCCAAACTGGTCACTTTAAGGGTGCAGGCCACGCAATGATCATGAATAAAGCACAGGGAAAGCCCATTAATAAATGGGTTAAAATTAGACAGAATGATGTTAATGACGCTAAAAGCTTGTTGGAGGCAAAATACATCAGCATTGAAAAAGGACAGCTAGGATTTGAAACTAGTCAGGAATACCAGGATGTTCAGCGTGAGTTAAAACAACAGCAAGAGCAAAAAAGCAAGACTGACTACAATGATCCAAATAGAAAAACCTTGGAAGCTGAAATCAAGGCTAACACCGAGAAACTGGAGTCTTTAGCAAAAGGATTAGATGAATTTTTTCCAGCGCAAACAAGGCAATTGCAACAAGCTATGACCAAATTGGAGGAGCTGGAATCCGTTGTCAAAGGCATTTATAGGCAGTGGATGATCTCTGCCTTCAGTAAGGGAAGTTTTCACCCTGACCCTCACCAGGGAAATATATTTATCGATTTGCCAGAAGGTGGAGGTCCTGCGAAGGTGACTTTTATTGATGTAGGTGGCACTGTTGAGGTCTCTTCGGAAGTGCGGTTTGGCTTTCTCAATCTTCTGACATCGCTTCAGTTTAAGGACTATGACAAGGCACTAAGGTCTTTAAAAGAAATATGTTCTTTGAAGTGCCGTCATCTTTCAGGAGATCTGAAGCAGCTTGACCCGAAGGGGGATATCAGTGAGCTAGTCGCGAGTGATGATACGCCTCTTCAGAAAATTGAGAAATTATTGAAGGCAACCAATGATGTGCCTATGAGATTTGACAAAAGCTTTGGGGATTTAGCAAAAGCTCAAGGGATCATGTTGAAAACTGTCAATAGTGTTCATAAAAAAACAGTCAATGCCACTAAGTCTCATCATCTCCTGAACAAAAAAATAGAGGGAATTGATGATATTACAACCAAAGTTTTCAAGGTTGATTTGAGGTCTGATTTTGCATCAACCTTAGTTGCTGATGCTCTAAATGCCTACGCTGGAAAGATCTTTAAGATAAAATATCTTAGCCTGCCCGCTATCGTCACTGCTGCAGGGCTGGGAGCCTTTTTTGGAGATGAAGTAGACATGTTTACCTTGGCAGCTACCGGGTCGAACTCAAGCCACTCTTGTGTTATCGATGATGGGTCCTATAGTGTCTGCATCACCTATGGAGGCCTTGAACCATCTGCATTTGAGAAGCTCAAGCACGACTGTCAAGAAACAAAGGAGGGCTTGTGGCTCAAAAATAATCATAGCTGCAGTGGCTATGGAGAGGAGTTTTATGGCTGTAACTTGGGGCTGCAGACGGTTAGCTACGCCATCAATCAAAATCCTGTTGCAAGAGAATTTGATTTCGCTTGCAGAAGTTTTAGCGACTTAACCAAACGGTTAAAATTTGCGGATAATTAGTCGCTGTAGCGAAATGTAATCGCCAATCCCCCAAATATTCGCTTTAGCACGTTTTGGCTGGATTTTTTC
>JABSRF010000277.1 GCA_013215275.1 Oligoflexales bacterium
CATCCGTTTCTACCAAAATATAGCGTTCTGATCACACATGAATAGTGGGTAGAATATTTATTTGGAGTTACCTAACTGCGTATCGAGCCAAATACAATATGTTTACCAATACCTGCGTGCACTCCATCTATTTCGCACTGTCTCAGATTTTCTCGAAGGATAAATTAGAGCCGCTCGGGGACCCAAATAAACTGTCGTCGCAGTTACTCATTAGAGGCTTGATGGAAATTTTCCCAGGTTCGACCTTGATGAGAGCGACGAGAGAGGAAAATGGCTGGCAGCTGAGGGAAGTGGACCATCTCGTTCCTCAAGGAAACCGACCTTACCTCTGGGGAAGCATCGCACTGGCAACTACTTATGCGGCACTAGTCCCCATGGCAACTGGTTTCTAAAGGTTTGGTTATTTTGCAACGGACTGAAGCCATTTTTTTTCAAGTTGCTCTAGGCCTTTGATGAGTTTTGCACCAGGACCCTGAGCCGGGGTTTCTGCTAAGCGAAAACGTTTTCCAAAACTTGCCAAGATTTCTTCAAAACTTTGACCTGCTTTTACTTTGCTGTCACTAGAAGCTTGAATACCTTTCCTCACATCCAATTGCTCTGAGAAGTTTCTTTTGAGCTTATCAAATCCATAGTCGGACCCTTGACGGGGATCATTGAAGTTGATGCTTAAGTCAGACCCGGATGCCTGAAGCTTACCCCACGTCTCAGAAAATTTTTCGTATGTTTCTCCCAGCATTTCCACAAAGGAGCTTGCTAGCCTCTGGCCCAAACCCTCTAGATCCGATGGAAAAGGTCTTCCAGTACCAATTGCTAAGTGCTTTTTGATAATCTTTTGATCACTATCGGGAAAAACTTCGATGGCATCACGCAATATGCGTTTGTAGGCATTTTCTTGGGTTCTCACCAAGTCCGATACCCAACTTTGAAAGTTCAAGTCGATTTCTCTATTTATGTTAGCGCTCCAAGCCCAGTAATTGTTCGATACATTGCCAGGTAAACTAACATTTGCTTTTTCCGACAAGAAATTTCTACCAGACTCCGTATAAGGTAGGACCTCTGAAAGATATGCGTAATTTCCATTCTTAAAAAATTCTAAGCGTTCTTGTAAGTCATACTCCGTTTCACCAATCATGTCAGCGCGTAAGGAAACACCATCGCTTGTTTCGATGACAATTTCGCTTAAGTTAAAGTAATGGGAGCGAGTGTAAGACAGGTGCTGGCTAAAATTATAAGTCACTGTTGCATCACCTAATTTAACACTAAAGTGCTTAGGGTTATCAACCCCTTCTGGCGTAGTTGGTTTATGACCATCCTCGAGTAAAGCACGATCATCCACGCCAATGAGGGCATCTATAAGCTGCTGCCTTTGATCCAAACCCTCCCAAACTTGCCTATGAAAACGCTCTCTCAAAATTGTAAACTCAGCTTCTTGACTATTTAAGTCAGCTCGAAGCCTGGTCTCACGAAGGGTGTATTCCTCAATATCTTTTACCAACGTGTCAAGCTCTCCCCCGGCGACTGTTGCTTTTCCGAGTTCTTCTTGAAATTTATTTAGTTTAGCCTGTACTTCCGCTAGCTCAGTGGTTTTCTTTTTTAACTCATCTCTTGCTAAGGTTAAGCTGGAATCCAATTCGTTAAATCTCTTGAGGGCCTCAGCATGCTCTTTTTGAGCTTCGACCAATTTAGCCTCCAATAGACGGTTTTTATCGTTTGCAGAGCTGAGGTCCGTTTCAACAAGCTTCAATTGCTGACCAAGGTCAAGATTACTCTTGTTCAGCTCCACAACAATTTCCTGGTTTCTTTCCAGCTGGCCTTCAAGCCTTTGAGACTCAGTTTTAGCCGCAAGTAATTCTTGATCCAACCTGTTAATGGCACCCTCCATAGAACTAGCTGCTGCCTTGACTCTATTGAGTTCTTGGGTCTGTGTTTCTAGCTCTTTTGCTAATTGGGCTCTACCTTCCTCCGAGGTTTTTAGGCTTTTACGAATTCCAGTAACTCGCTTTTCCAACATACGAGATCTAGCTCTAGCTTCATTGAGCTGAGAACGTTGTTCCTTCAATGTTAGCTCTAGCATAGATTTATTAAACTCAGCTTCACTTAACCTCGCTTTCAAGATTTCTACTTCTGCATTGAGTTTTTTACCGTCTTGATGAGCTTTTTCTAAATCAGCTTGCCACTCCACTAGAGACTGTTTCAAGTCAGTGTTATTTTTTCTTATAGCATCCGAAACACCTTCACGAACCTTAGTGATGGATCCTTGAATCCTAGAATGGATTTCCTGGATGCTTCCAGCATCTTGACCAATTTTTTCCATACCTTCTCCAAGACCACCAAGATGAGCTTGAACAGCTTTAAGGCTACTATAAGCTTCGTCCACGTTTTTCTGTAAGCCTTTATTGGTTACTGCTGCCCTTGTTACTTCCTGCTCTAAACCACTTATCTGGACTTCGAGTTGTTTGTTTGGAGCCTCAACTTTTGCTGCCCGAGCCTGTTCTTCCTTTAATGCGTCATTCACTTTTGAGTTGGTTTCTTTGAGAGCTTTCACCTGGTCCAAAGCACTATCAAGGCGCCTTTGCTTCTCGATTTCAGCTTGCCTACTTTGCTCAAGAGCTTGCTCTAACTCTCGAACCTTCGCCCCCATCTCTGCATTTTTAAGGCTTGCTTGCTCAACATCTCCCTGTGACTTCTTTAGGCTATCGGAGACTTCTTTGGCACTTTGCTCAGAAGCTGTAAGCTTTTCCTGGGCACTTTGAAGGTGCTCTTGAATGCTCTTACTTTGAGCCTTCGTATTGTCTAACTCTGCACTCAGAGTCTTAATATCAGTCAAGGCACTATCTAGACCTTTTAGGCTTTCAGCATGAGTTTTTTCCAAATTGCTAAGGTTTTGAGCACTTTCTGCTAGGCGTCTAAGCAATGAGCGGTTCTGCTGCTGTTCAGCGCTAAGACGCTCCTTCCAGGCTTTTTCATGATTGGCTTTTGCCTTCTTATCAGCTTTCTTTCCAGCAGAAGAGCTGAGAAAGATATCAGCTAACCCTACCCCAACCAATGCTCCTAGCAAACCAATCACCAGAATTTGAACCTTATTAAGCTCATGGGTATTTTCCGTTAAACTAAGGCCCTCTCCACCATACTTCTGAAGCAACAGGGAGATCATTCCTGGATCCTGAAGGATTGCCTCAAGGTTTTCCTGGCCCATGTGGTTGAGTTTAAAGGCAATGGCATCAAGTTCATTGTAGGTATCATCAAGAAGAAAGGTGCTTCCCCGCTCCAGCTCGTACTGCTTGGTCAATGCTAGAATTTGGCTAGAATAGGTTGGGCTTCCCTCGGAAAAGCCGCTTAAAGACCTACCTGCTTTCGGCTTACAGGCAGAAAGGAGCACGTAAACCATTAAAATGGAAAGCATCTTTGTGAAAAATGGTCGGGTTCTCAGCATCAAAAAGCCCTAGTCTTAGAAAATCCTAGGGCTTATCGGAACATATTTTTGGAAACTTCGGAAAAAATGTAAGTGCCTTTTTTAAAACGTATTACTTCATGGCAGCGGCTTGAACCTTTTCACAGCCAGCAACCCATTTGTTTTTACAGGAGTTTAATAAGTATAAAAACTGTCCTTCCGTTGCGACTAAATTAGCACCACCGTCGTGGCCGCTATCGGTGAGTCCAAAGCCAAGTAAGACTGCGCCGAGTAAAGAAGCTGCAAGGCCTCCAATAATGCCATAACGCACAATTTTTGGGGTCGTTCCAACTTTGGTTGCATCGACTCCAGCTGTCGGGTCGACACCTGCTACCGCTCTTGAAGTTAATTCAGGTTTATTGGGAACAGTAACACCTTTAGCATCTACATCTGTCGAAGGGATTACCTTATCTTCTTTAAAATCATAAAGCGCAAAAGGCTTATCTGAATCAATATTATCTAGAAGTGCCCTGGAAACGAGCATATTTGTCTTAAATGCATTGTCGCTGTCTAAACTTTGCAAGGTATCTCTATAAGGTTTAGTGGCGCTGGATTTCCAGGTATCACGTTGCACCTTCAGGTCTGCGCGAGCAGCCTTATATTGCTCGCCTACTGCACGGTTCTGCGTCCAATGTTTGTATCTTGCAATAGTGGTTTCCTTTGACCAGTCCAAATCCGTAAATCCAACCCGAACATGCTTACCATCCTCAACTTCAAACAACCAATCTTCGTTTCTTTTGAAGAACCCACGACTTTCCACCTCTTCTGTAGACATAGTACGTCCTTTTTCTTTGAAGAACGCATCAGACTCTTCCCATATGTCGAACCAATGCCTTTGGGTTCTAGTGTTGTTTTCAATGTTATCGCCATCTATCAAAGGAGACGTTGTGGTCCATTCTTCCAGGCTTTTAGTAGCTTGAGCATCAAGGTCAAACAATTCGTTATTCTTTAAAAGAACTAATTTTCTATTGTTAAGCTCAGCAAGTTGTGCATCCCTAATTGCGCCGGGGTCTAATCCTTCTACCCTTCTGATCTTCTGATCCAGCGCATCTCTGATGCGCGCTTCTCTATCGAGCTGTCCAGCACTGCGGGTCGGAGTTGCTTCACGAGCTTCTGATGCTTCTTCAATTCCAATGGCCCTATCCTTTTTTTCCAACTCTGACGCTTCGCTATCGGAAACAGTAACTCCCTGAAAAGTTTTAGGAAAAGTTCTGTTAGCGAAATTTCGAACAGATGGAATCTTGTTATAAGCCAAAGCTAAGGCTACCGAGGTACCACCCAGGACGATTAAAGCAACCCCCCAACTTTGACCTGTGCTTAAACCTTTCTTACCGCTAGACCCTAATCAAGTGACCTTTATAATGGCATAATTTTCAAGATTTTCACTGGATACATGAGCAAATTCACCATA
>JABSRF010000278.1 GCA_013215275.1 Oligoflexales bacterium
AGTGCGCAATCACAGGCCAGAACTGTACTAAAATTAACCATCAATGGGTAGGACATTTATTTGGAGTTACCTAAGCTGGGTTTAAAATCATTGAGCTAGGAGAGTTCCTATACATTTATCCAGGGAGAAAAAGTTTTTGTAAGTCTGAATAGCATTTTTTCCCAGTGCTTCCCTCGCTTGGGTGCTTGTGACTAAGTCTTCAATAATCCTTAAAAATAGGTCGTTTTTTTGGAGAGGGACCAGCTTCACACATGAGCTCTTTTCCCAGATCACCTCGGTGTTAGGACCGAGGGTCGTTATGATTGGTTTTCCATGAGATAAGCCTACCATGGCGCTGGTACGACTCGTATCAACCCCTTTAGGGTAAGGCTGAATCATTAAGTCACAGGCTTGCAGGTGAGCTGATAAGGCTGCCATATCAATCTCTCCTGCTTTCTCGAGCTGAGCTTCCAAAGCAGGAAAGTCCTTACGGAGCTGTAAGACAAACTCATCGCTTCCACGTCCGAGAAATAACCACACTCTTTCAGGGTGGTTTGCTAAAATCCCTGGGACTAGCTTTCGTATTTTTCTCGTGATTCCTTTATCGAAAAAACTGCCAAAGGTCCCAATAACAGTATCAGCTTGGGGAGCAAATGCCTTTCTAAGGTTTATGGCTCTTTGTTTGTTTTCGACCCAAAGCACATTGCTGGGTACAGGCAGCCATATTATCTGCTTAATGCTTGGCTTGCTAAGCCCTTGCAAAAGAGAAATCCAGTTTGGAGTGGAAACAAAAATCTCATGACTCAGAGCAATGGCATTTTTCAGCGTGTTTTTTTCTAGTATTTTTTCCCAGTACCTAAGTGGTGCAAAACGTTGTTTTTTAGGAGTTGATGTGGTTTGGTGAACGACTAGGCCAATCCGATCACCATTATTTTTTCGTTTTTCCATCCAACTCTGTAGAGGCTTGTTAAAAGTATCACCAAAGGCATCTGGGGTATACTGTATCAAAATTCGCTTTTGCCCAGGGATCGTCGAAAACTCGCGCTCCAAATGGTCAAAGCCTTCATCGTCCCAGACTCCAGGAACAGCATGAATCCGGACTCCTTTGGCTATTTCTGAAGCGGTGTTCGATCCATCCGCGTGACCGTACCAAACATGAACCTCTTGGTTTGCTTGTTTCAAGCCAAAGCTGACGTTGATGGTATGTGCCCCAATGCTACTCCTAAAGCTTGGCTCATGCGCAGATACTAAATGCCAACTAAGATAGGTATCTGGCTCATTTGTTATGTTGTTATCCAAAGTTTCACTTTCTGATAAATTCACAGGAGGCTAGGTCAACAAAGCATTATTTATCAAGCTTTACCTGCTTTAGTCCATCTTGAACCCAATGGTGAATGGAATTTTTTTCAGCCTTGGATAAGTTTCCATGCCAAAAGATGATGGTCCACCATGGAGGGGGCATGGACCCGTCAAGAATACTACTTTCCAATTTGATTAATGTTTGCCCTACTGATTTTTTGCCAATGAACGGAAAACCAACACTTAGATCTAGCGCTTCAAGGGCTCGCTCAAAGTTTCTGGTGATAAGCTTATTTAGAACTGGAATCTTAAAATACCATTCTTTTTTATGGTTAGTCGTGTGGCAACTGAAGCATTTTCTGGAAAAAATTGGCTCGATTTCATGAATGTAAGCCTTCTCTATGGCAGTGATGACTGCATAAGAAGGAAGCTCGTATAAGCCTTCGATTGCTTTGGCGGCTGGCTGTGTTGGAAGGGGAATGCGTGCTAGGGAACTTTTAGGGTTATATACAAAATAATAAACCAGCAGGAATGTAATGCTTATAAGTTTGAAGGAGTGGATGATCTTAAGGTGAGATGTTATTGCATTGAGCATTTGTTTCAAGAAGCCTGACTTCCATCATCGTCTGAAGGCTGTTTGCCACCTTCGTCTTTCCCTGCTAGGGTATCGGAAAGGTCATTTAAATCTTGAGCAAGCTCTTCAAATGCATCTCCCTTACGTAGAATTGTTTTAGCAAAAAATTCACCTTTTCCTAAAGCTTTTACGTGTCTACGAAAAGCATAGGTTGGTCCAATCATCTTGTGGGTGTACCAAACTGAAAGGGTCAGGTTAATCGCGATATATAGAGAGATGGTAAGAAGGATCCACCAGGACATATCTTGCACGTAATTTAGTAAGACCTCCTCAACTTCATCCTCAACATCAGTCAATTGAACAATCAAGGAGACAATCTCTCCCATTTTTACGTAGACAATGCTGACCAGTGAGGCCAACAGCAAGATTGCAAGAACCACCATATAGGCACCGAGCCTAATTTGAATACTGGGCATCAAAAGAAAGTTTTTGATCTTACGTGCCGATCTACCTTGAGATCCACTTCGGGTTTCTGTTTTATCGCCCATCTTTCAAGTTCCTATGTAGTTTATTAAAAAGCATTGAAATCGAAAGCTAGTTTACCAACCATGTTGCGCCCTATTGAGAAACGCATATCCTTGAGTTCCTTCTGGATACAGTTTACCAGCTGAATGTCATTCAGAGTGCCGCCAATATGGCGAATCTTGCTCATGGTTCCTGAACTTTTTACGAGTATGAAACCGTATATGATTTTACCACGTAGATTCCCTGTGTCATCTAGGCGATTTTTGTAGCACTTGCGAAAATAAGGATCGTGGGCAACAATGATCTGGTTGACAGCGTGTGCCCTGTTGTTGTCCTTCAGTAAATCTAGAGTCCATTTTAATGAGATGGTTCTAACCATCCTTGTTTGAACTCTGAGCTCATCAGCTTTTTCATAGTTGTTTTTTGCTCTCTCTATGAGCTGCTTACCACCAAGGACCTTTTGAATATTGCCATTGAAACCGTTAAAGACAGCTACTGCCGACTCATCTGATTGATTATCTGACTGATAGGTGTTTTTACTCATACGGAACTGAACGTCCAGGCTATTTTTATTCTTTAGGCTAATTTTCCAGTTTCCAAAATTTGAGATGCTGATCCTCTTAACCACCAACGTGCGACGTTTTTGGGGGTTAGTTTTCCAGATGAGTCGTGCAGAACCCGTTGTGACCTCTATTGCGACAATGAAATATTTTCCTGAAGGTATTTTCCAAATCGAGGGTGGGTTGCCAGGTTCAAACTTTTCTAAGCTTTCTGTGAGCTTAAACCTCCTCTTATTCAAGGGGTTGTAAAATATTAAAGATACTTTGGTGTTGACACTGAGCTTAGAGCCTAAGCCTTGGGGCTCTAAGTAAAGGTAAAATCCACCTTCTTTTTTGCCAAAGTACTCTCCTTGCCAAGGAAATATATTTGCAGATGTAGCATACGTTGCCTGGAGGAAGAGAAGCAAGCTTATTGGTATTGCGAGTTTTGATACTTTGTTGAGAAGAGCCATATAGTGTGAAAAGAGTTATTGGATTCCATTCAAACTGGCTTTCATTTTACCACAGTTTCCCAAGTTTTGGTTTTTTCAGCGCTAGGTAGTTTAAGACCCATCTTCTGATGGTTATTTTGCCCGGGTCGTTTAAATAAAAGCTGATTGTAAACGCAACAATTAGGCTAATCGGAATCACAGTTAAACCGAATTGGTAGGATGATCCGGAGTACACTTCAAAACCATCCAAGACACCTAGGCCTTGGTTCGATGAAATCAAAAGTCCGATGAGGGGTTGCAGAATCGGAGCCACAATCATCATGATCATATTGGTTGCTCCAATAGCAGCTCCTTGTATTTTATTCGGTATACACTTGGCAATGACTGTAAAGCTCAATTGATAAACTGAGGAAAAAAATCCAAGAAAAAAAGCTAAGAAATATAGTTGGGAAACTGATTGGTGCACATACAGAAATAAAACACTAACGATGAATGTCATTCCGCTACCCAAGCTCATAATTGAGGCGACACTAAACCGTTTTGCAAGCCAACCGACTAAAATGCTACAAATTGCGATGCCCAAGTATACCGTAGAGCTGATTGAGGTCGCTTGAATCACACCAATATGATAGGTGCTGCTCAGAAAAGGGATTGACCACAATGAGACGAATACGGAGACAATGGTAAACACTCCAGCACTATAAAGGCCAGCAAGCCAAACCTCTATCCGCTTCAATACTTCTTGCAGGTCTCCCATCACCTTGCTTCCTGATTTGATTTGTTCATGGGATTTTTGCTCAGTATCCTTCAAATGCAAGATCATCACGAGGAGCTGACCCACTGCAAGCAGAGTGCAGAAACCTACTGCAATTCTCCATCCAAAGCGGGAGGCAGTGATAGATAGCAGGTTATTAGCAGTGCCAACTCCAACCATGCAAAGGCACTCGGCAATTGCGACGATGATGGCAAATTGGTTCAAGGGAAACCACTTTTTGATCCCAAATACTAGGCCAACAAAACCAAAGGAGGCTCCGAACCCTATCACGACGCGACTTAAAATTGCAAAACTTAGGTTGGGAGATAATGCTAGGCCTAAACAGCCTAGGATAAGCATAGAGTTGGCAAAGATCGCCACCCTTCTAATGCCAAAACGATCATAGACCATACCTGCAGGAATCTGCATAAGGATATAGGATATGTAAAAACTAGAGGATAAAAGACTCACTGCAGTTGCATCTGCGTTAAAACTTTCCTTGAGCCCTCCAGCTAGAACTCCAACTGATCCTTGTAAGAGGAATTGGAGCACACTGTAAAAGCACATAACCGACCACGCTGTCCAAGATGCAGCGTTTTTTCCAATCTCTTGCCTAACTCTGATTCCAGCAGTGATAACCTTCATTTTTATCCCCGAGGCACTGGTCTCGATCTATTGACGCACTCTAACGGTCATTAACTCCACGATACTCATAGGTTTAGCAATTATCCC
>JABSRF010000279.1 GCA_013215275.1 Oligoflexales bacterium
AGAGTGCGCAATCACAGGCCAGAACTGTACTAAAATTAACCATCAATGGGTAGGACATTTATTTGGAGTTACCCTACACAGTTCGAGCAGCTCAAACAGACGCTGACGCTCGGCCTTATAGGACGCCCAACCCTCGAGCCCAAAGCCTGTAAATTCAGAGAGAACCGCAATGGAAGAGCCAATCATAATGAGGTCACCTGGGCTAGTGAGCAACTCATTGGCAAGCCACTGCCACTGGCCTTCCCCAAGTAAATGATCTCCTTCTTTGAAATACCTTAGGTCAAGCAAGATGAGATGGACGCGCCTATCCATAGCTCCCGCACCACCATAAACAAAGCTCTGATAGATCCCTTGGCTACTTCTCAATATATGTTGGCTAGGTAACCTGAGAAAATTGCAGAAAGCCTCTTGGCTTTGATCTTTATCTTGATAGTTGCCGTCAGAGTTGTCATAGGCAAAGTCATGATCATCCCAAATACCGACCATGGGTACTGTTTCGGCAAAGCTTTCATAATATCGGTTTCTTTGCAAAGCGAAGTACTCTACCTGCCTCTCTTCGGGAGAGGCATAGTCGGCATAGATATTGTCACCAAGCCAAACCCACAAATCTGGGTTTCTTTGAGCAATTTTAGGCCAAAACTCTTGAGAAAGATCCTGATCGTTGCACGATCCGAGGCAAATTCTATTTAGCGATTGAGCAGCATAGGTTCTGCGAGAAGGCCCCGTGATCAGAGAGCCAAAGCTGTAATGGGATATGCCTAATCCAAAAGCCATGGACGATTTTACGAAAAAACGCCGATCCAAAGTTCACCGCCTTTCTTGGTCTACGGGGAGTCTATAGATTTTTTTAAAAACTAGCCTAAGTATAGACTAGGTTCAATTCAAGAAAGGAAAATAAGGGATATGTTAAATAATTATAAATACAAAGGGAAGTTCGAAACAAGCCTAGCCCGGCATGGAAGCCGAGCTATGCTGTGCTCAATTCTTTAAAAACTATTGGTAAAAGTCGTCTGCAGGCGGATAACGGTCAAACTGCTGCTGGCCAAATCGGTTGTTGTACTGACCACGCGGGTCACCATAAGCATTTGCAGCCGGGTTAATGGGGTTGCCATTATCATCTATATTGTAATTGCCACTCTGGATGGCCCTCTGTAGATTCTGGAATTCCTGCTCTTTTTTCAACAAAGGAATCTGTTTGACAACATCTGCATGTCGTTTTTCAATCAATTCCTCAGTCTTTTTCATGACCCACTCCGAATCACCATAAGGCCTTCTTAACACTGCTAAAACCTGCTCTAAAGGATCAGCAGCCGCAGTCACTTTGTTATCAATATAGTTAAACTCATTTAACCTTGGATCAAGGCCTGTTAACTGGTCATATCGAGATATTGCATACACCTGCACTAACTTTTGACCTAGTTTAATCATATGGTCATGAGAATAGCCTTCTGTGTTGCCAATAAAGTCACTTTTAATAAGCCCACGGTTTAGGAATATGTCATCGAAGAAGCTACTTGCCTCAAAGTATATAGATTTATCCTGTTTCTTTGAGCTCTTCGAGCTTAAATTAAAGATCGTATTGTTGATACTATCCTTAAGCAACAACATACGTACTTTTCCACTTGGAGTTTTGAAGTTCACACGATCTTTAAATCGACGATCAAGCTCGCTTGTCTCGCTGATTTGCTTAAGTGCATTACCAACCTGGACGTTAAAGTTACAGCTAAAGAAGAGCGCATAGTTTTGCTGAGAACTCTCGTAAGACTGCTTAAAGTAGTTTTGATACTTAGGGTTGGTTGCAATCTGCGTGAGGAGGTGATCACCCTCCGAAATATCAACAATAATTTTATTGTTCTTGTTTGATGCTTTTTTAAGCCACTCGGTGATTTCCTGAAAAGAGGGTTTTTCGGGGGAACTTCTCGTAAACTTAGCATTCCGATTTTGCTTTGTTTTGTAAAGATCCATTTCATGGCCGCTCACACTGTAGACTTTAAAGCCTTTTAAATGAGCAAATGAGCGAGCAACTGCTGACTTTCCTGTACCCGCGTCACCATAAAAAATGGCATTTTTTAAGGGGTCTCCCTGCGTGATAGAACGAACCGTACTCTGAATGTGTAGTTTTGCTTCATCATAGTGATCAAAAGTTAAGCTACTGAATGGAATGGCTCCATCTGGATGCTTCTTGCTCTTTGGCATAACCTGCACAAGGCCTGTGGGAATTTTATGGAAACCAAACCAGCTAGCTACCCACCAAGACTGGTTGGACGTAAACTCACCAACCGCACTCGCGCTTTCGTTGATATGGGCAATATTGGGATCTAAAACAAAGGCAGCCATCCCGAGGAAGCTTCCTCCGATGAAACTAAGAATCTTCGAAATACCTTTCCCACCTGGTAGCTTCTCCCGAATAAAGTCGCTATTGCCAAGCTCCGCACCGAAATTCCATGATTCCTTAATGTTCGCTGTCGTGCTTGCGACACCCAAGCCCAACTGATGGCCTGTGGTTCTATTTCCGTTTGAATATCCGTAGCTGAACCCAGTCAAAAAAACATTCACAATAAGTGAACTCATGATAAGGCAAGCAGTTTTTCGAAAGCCCCAAAAAGAGGCCATTAACTTTGAACTTTGTTCTGTTTCCAAGGTTTAACTCTCCGTAAATCCAAACTTATTCTTAGACCACAGGGCCATACTCAATTTAATACGAGTGACTTTTGGAATATTCAGCAACAGACCTACTAACTACTTCTTCTAAGTCTCTGACTGTGCTAACCCTTTTTCACTTCCAACCATAACGCTATGGCAATCTACACTAAATTCAACCAAAAATAAAGATGGCATTTTAATTTTAGCCATAAAAAGTAAATTAATTTTAAATTATTCTAATTTATTGTTAAATTTAAGGATGATACCTTAAGCGATTAACAATGAGGCTTTTTGGAGAGTCCTACATAAAGTGGGGGATTGGTGGGGGATTAAAGTAGGCATTCAACAAGCAGAGATCCCACAGATTAAACACTTAATATTAACTACTTAAGTCTCTCCAAAAGGATTTAAAGCTCCTCACCTGCCTTTTTTCACGGATGACTAAATCGTAAAAAATCGTGAGCGTATTTACCAAGCCAAACAGTAGCAGCATAAACTTAATCGAGAACATTTAAGCAACCCCAGAAAACCCAAGAAATTCACCGTAGCATACCTTAGACTGGGCATCGTACGTCTACCCCTTTGGAGACTTTGCGCTATAAGACACAAGAGTCGCTAAAGACGGTAAAGCCCACCCCAGCTCTTCAGGAAGCTTACCCCCTCTGTTCAGTTAGTTTTTCTGATCTTCCCATCATAATGGAAACAGGGGGGAAGGTAGGTCAAATTGACATAATGGTTTTAAATAAAATCCTTATTTTATGATAGTTGGATATTTGTATAGGCAGTGTACTTAGTCATAAACCAGAGCACAGGTTTTTGGACCTTAGCAGCCAGAGGATTCAAAACAATGGGAACATAAATGATTTGAATGAATGTCCGATCTCCTTATAGAGATAAATCCCACTAGGAAGCACCATGTTAGTGAACAAAACGCCAGAATTTAAACCCAAAGCCTGGTATAACCTCAGCAGCAACATGCAACGTGCTCTCATCATTGGGTTCTTCATTACTGCAATTTGTCTATATTTCTGGATTTATTCAAGATACCCTGACCTCGACGCTAAAGCGGTGATGAGTAAATCTGGGACTGTGAGTGACCTCCTGTCTGTTTGGCCCGTGTTCACTGTTAACCCAAGCGACTCTTACTTTATAAAGATACTGAAATCATACATAAATTGGATCATGGATAACAAAAAGGGTATGACTTTTGGTCTTGTTATTGGTGGCTTGGTCATATCACTTTTCAAATACATCAAGTTTGAAAAAAGCAAGTATTCGTGGGTCAATTCTTTTTATGGCATTCTTATGGGCACCCCGCTGGGAGTGTGTGTGAATTGCGCCATGCCTATATTCAAAGGGATCACCCAGCATCGAAAAATCGAAATGGCATTCGCCATGATGGTCAGCTCTCCCACTCTCAATATTTTGATCGTATCGCTAACTTTTAGCATGTTTCCATTCTATCTTGCAGCCATAAAGCTTGGTTTTTCATTCTTTGTGGTTTTTTTAGTGGTTCCAATGATCAGTAAAACATTTGGGGAGCAGCAGCATTCAGGCTCCGAAGCCTTCCTGAGTATGAGCACAATCAACGCTTACGATGAATGCTCCGTGGCCTCATCCTCGCACGAATCGTGGTTTGCTAGTTTTAAACAGATCATTAAGGATAATTACTATAGCTTCAAGTTCATACTGAAGACAACGGTACCCTTAATGTTTCTAGCCGGTTTTCTAGGCTCAATCATCGTTCACAGCCTAGATATTTCCAACCTAAATACTGAAGGGGGGGCCTTTAGCCTAGCCATTATCAGCCTACTTAGCCTGCTTATTCCCGTGCCTGTATCATTTGATGTTATGCTAACACACGCCCTCTATGAGGGAGGGATGAGCATTGCTTATACAAGTATTCTCCTGTGCAATCTTGGAATATTTAGTATTTATGCATTCTTCATTATATGGACGAGTGGCTTAAAAAAGTGGGCGATAGGCCTTCTTGGCAGCATGTTTATTTTCAGCTATATACTTGGTTTATGTGCTCCCATCCTTCACAAAAAACTTTATATAAGCCCAAATATTTCCGATTTCCAAGCTATCCGCTCAAATTCTAGAAAAGATGCAACGGAAAACTTGAATTCAATAAGAAAATGCAAAATTAATCTTGCCGTCCAAAATTCAAAGAAAAATTGTACTTGAAAAAAA
>JABSRF010000028.1 GCA_013215275.1 Oligoflexales bacterium
AAAATATGGTGAATTTGCTCATGTATCCAGTGAAAATCTTGAAAATTATGCCATTATAAAGGTCACTTGATTAGGGTCTAGATTAAAAAAACATCACCACTAAACTCCTACTTCTTCAAAATTTTTTCAGCAAGTCTTATTTCTAAACCCTGGACTTTAAGTTTCATTTGCCGCAATATGGCCAACAGCCCCGTTAATGATTTTTAAGAAGGGAAACAAATTGCGATCAATCTTAATTTTATTGACAAGCTATGCACTTATCTTCTCTCCTTTCAGCTATAGTTATGCAGAGCAAGCACAGAAACAAGCAATACAAGCACAAAACAAGAACGAAATCACAAGTAAATTCCGCAAACGCAAGGGCGTCAAGAACTATGTTAAAAAAGTCATCAATAATGGTCCAAGCTACAAAATGATTCCCGACAAGCATTATATGCAGCCTCAAGAAGCTATGTCTCTAGAAGTAGACTCTGCATTAGTTGGATTTATGCATGGTACAAGTGACGGAATAGCGACAGGCTTGTCTTCAGTGGCTTCCATCTTTGCTCTGGGCAGCTGCGTTCTTGGACTAATAAATATTTTTAACTCTGCAAAAGACAGTCGAAATGCAGAGATCTACCTAGCTGAAACTGAGATGAGAATAGAGGCCATTGACTCTGCCCTAATGCAATTCGCCGGTCCAGAAAACCGCCTTAAGAGGAAGGAACTTCACCAAACTAGGAAATTTTTCGCAGACTTAAGAGATAAAATTAAGTCTTATCTCGAAAAAGAAAAACGCAGCATGCAAATCAATACGTTTATTTCAACAGGAACCTTTGCTGAATTCATTGGATTTGTCGGAGGCAGCCATATGCTTGGACATGAAAGCTTATTTCCTTCTCTGGCTCCTGTTGCTCATTACTTTCTTGCTGGTGGGCTATTGGTTGTCTCCGTCACTAGCCTTTTAGAAGCTGGTAAAGAGATAAAAAAAATGAGCGAAATTAGTTCATTCAATATACCAGGACTTGACCGCGAAATGTTAGTGGTGCCTGATGTTGTCCATGGATTATTTTTACAGCATGAGAGGGGTTTTTCAAAAGAATTTCAAAGCAAAGTCAATGAGAATTTAGGTTTGGATGAAGGCTTAAAATTAAGTAGTGAAAACTTTTCAAAGTTTTTGACCTCAGAATACGAAAAAGCTATCAAAAAACGGATGTCTCAAAGAACTTGGAACAGTGGCCTAAAAGTTACCTCGCGCGTACTCGTTGGCACGGGAACTGGACTCCTTGCAGCCCACGAGTTCGCTGCAATTGCTGGAGTCGTTTTGCTTCCTTCACTAGGCTTAACCCTTACCGGTGTCGGCACGGGAATTGGGGTTGCAATCGGAGTCATCGGCTTTATCTATTATCTGAAATATATTAAGTCAGCACCTCCTGTGGATGCAGAGGGACTGGACACATCCCACATTGACACCATGCGTATGGAAATTTTAAGCATCCTCTTAAAGCTTAACCTTGATCCCCCAAATGAGGATGCCGAGTTTGAAGAAATGTATCGATTCTTTGTAAAGCTCTCTCCAATTGGCGATATCTCCCACACAGAATCGACACCGGATCAAATCCCCTTTGTTGGCCAGTATGAGAGTGAGCAGGACAAAGTCCTAGTTGCTGCTCAGATTCTAAATAGGCTTTACAGCAAGGGTCAATTAAACCAAACGGCACAGCCGATCTTAACCAAGATTTTCAACTACCATCTCCCTGAAATTTTTTCTGACTGGGAACCTTATGTAAGCTGGGATTTTAGCAGAAAAGAAGGCACCTTCCACTGGAGTAAGATTCTGGAAGACTGCCTCAATAAGAAAGAGCCACGAGCTATGATCATATTCGATGAGTTTGTTCGTAATGGAATCAAAACAGAGTATCAAATTTTGCAAGACGAACTAAAACTCACGATCGATCAATTCGTTAAAATTTTGCGGAAGCAGAAAAAAGGGAAGCTAGAGCCTGCAAAAGCTCTAGTTAATCATTCTCTGATAACAAGCTCATGCAGAGCTTTAGCTTAGTTGTAATTGGGAAGGAAGCTAAACCTAGAAGCGTAGTAAAGCATCTGATTCTGGAAATTATTTGGGTAAGTGATTGTCACATCGATGATTTCATGATTTTTGTCGTACACTGGATTTAAATGAGGGTTAATAAAGCCAGAGTATGGAGCTTGGTTAAGCTTCTCCCAACGAGTCAAAACCTCCTTGTGAATCAGAGGATCGACCTGCACACCATAGCCCTCAACAAGGGCCTTGCCAGCATCAAAATCACCCTCTGACTTGATTCTTTGCACTTCCTTAAGTAAGGCTCCAAAAATCACCCGCAATTTGTTGTAGTCATTAACTTTGAAGAAAGTCTTACCATCTTTCTTGACCATTTCGATGACATTGTCTGCTTTGCCTTTTTCAAAAGCCCAGCTTGCAATTAATTGCCGGTTCCTCATATGGGACTCTTCGATTACATCTCCCTCAGAGATTCGAGCAAGCTGTTTCATTAAGCCATTGGTGATGTATTGCAAATACTCGGCCTTCATAACATTGGCAGCTTTGACGACCTCTCCATCCCTTTCCGTCACACCAATTTGCTCTAGGTATTCATCCCCAATGTAATAAAGAGCCACGAGGTCAGCCCTTGCTTCTTCAAGAGTGCTTGCATATTGCTTCAAGGTCTCACTAGGCACCCCAACTCCATCCAAGAGTTTGCCAGATCCATGGCCTATCACCTCATGCAAGCCAGTGGACAAGCGATCAGCAATTTTTCCATAGTTTTTGATGATTTCTGCATGCTCAGGCAAAAAGAATTCTTCTAAAACTCCGCTGGATTTAGCAGCCTCTTCGTAAGCTTGCTCGATATTTCCTATCGATACAGATTTAGAACCATGATTTGCTCTAATCCAGTTAGCATTAGGCAGATTGATCCCAATGGGAGTCGCAGGAGAGGCATCACCAGATTCCATCACAACATTGATAATCTTGTAGGAAACCCCGGTAACCTCTTCACGCTTGAACGCTGGATCAATGGGGGAATGCTCCTCGAACCAAGCCGCGCTATCACTCAAAACCCCAAACTTCTTGGTTGACTCAATATCCTTGGTGGAAACCACTGATTCGAATGATCCAGTCTTACCAAGTGGGTCATTATAAACTTCGATAAATCCATTGATCGCATCCACCTGTGGCTTGACGTCCTGAACCCACAGGATATTGTACTCATCAAATTTCTTCAGATCACCAGTTTCGTAGTACTCAATTAGCTTTTCTAAGGATTGTTTTTGAAGCTGAGTCTCAGATACCAACACTGCTTGCTTGAGCCAATACACCACTTGCTCAATAGCCTTATGATACATACCTCCAAGTTTATAGACTTGTTCCTTGACCTCACCGTTTTCTTTTACAAGCTTACTATTAAGTCCATATGAGATCGGAGTAGGGTCATCTGGATTGGTTTCAATGACGCTTCTATAAAAGGCTTCAACCTCAGCTTGGCTTAAGCCTGCGTAAAAGTTAACTGCTGAGGTTTTAACTAAATCTTGTGATTGATCTTGATTTACTTTTTTGGCATCCAAAGTTTCATCAAGGATAATCGGACTCATTCGCTCAATGAATTCTTTGATGCTTTCTTCGCCTTGGATTGGGAAAGCCTGAACATCTGACTGAAGGATCAACTCCTCAAGATATGATGGATCTATTTCAGGCACGAATTTCTCTGTTGCATAATGGTGATGAATACCATTTGAAAACCAAACCCTTTTCACATAGATCATAAAATTCTTAAAATTTTCCGTTTCTCTCGATCCCTCGAATGTCTTGACTATATTTTCAAGTGTCCGGCGAATGGTTAGATTATGCTTGTAGTTTTGGTCCCAGATCATATCCCGACCAGATAGAGCAGCCATAGACAAGAAATAAGCAAGTTTTTTTTGTTTTACATTTAAGTTCTTGAAGTCAGGATTTTGGTATCGCAGAATTCTTAAATCTGCAAAGGTCTCGCTTACGTATTCAAATTCATTACTTTGCTCTTGTTGTGTCGAGCTCTTAGCATGTGCAAACGATGCAACACTCAAACCAGCGACAAATAAGCTAGCTTTTTTAAATGAACGATATTTAGTTAAAAGATGCACAATCTCCCCCTTTTTATTGCAAGGATGCTTACAAGACAAACAATGACTATACCGCATGAACATGGCTCGGCCGGCTAGAAATGACTCCAATAGAAGGATGCCTTGCAAACTCACGGAACATAGGAGCTCAGTTTACTAGATACAGTTCAAATTTAAACTAAATATAAACATGATCGTTTTACCCATAAGTTTATGGGCTTGCACCCATTTAAATATATAGTGTTACAATAAGAGCAGTCACAACTAAAATTTCGGTTTAATTTTGCCGAACTGTGTTCACAGTGTCTGTCTCCCTAAGAGAAAGGATCAGCTAATGCTAGCATTCAATCGAAAGAGCTTTGTCGCATATGTACTCCTGCTTTTAACCAGCTGTGGTAGTGCTTCAAATTTAAACACAATCTTGTTTGTCAGAGGCACAGATAAGGAGCGCGTGGACACCTTGGTTGTAAAAGCTCAGGCACTCCATGATGAGGGTAAGTATGAAGACTCCCTGGAGCTACTTGAATCAGCGCTAGCTTATACAAAGAACAACGAAGCAGTCATCGAGCTAAAAGCTTCCAACGAGCTTGCGCTAGGAGGTTTTGGCCTGTTCGAGTTAGTTGGAAAATTCATTGACATAGCCAAAGAATCTGAAAGCAGCAACGACACTGCTGACATTCTGAATACACTCTCTACACTTGTGTCCGTTGGGGATAGCGAGCTTAGTTTGCTAGGCAGCAAAAGCGACCTTGCCGACAATAGTATATTGAAAGACCTGACCGTATACGTCCCTAATTATCCTGGCGACCATACGGATGGAACATCAGCACGCGCTACGATTCCATCCTTAATGTACCTAAATAAGGCTATCAAGACAGTCTGCCCCCTCATTGCAGCGGAGCTTCGGCAAACGGATGGCGAAATTCTTCACAACCGCTACCAATGTGAGCCCTTTAAAGGAGTTTCGGTGGTACCATCAAAGTCTTATTTTATTTTTTTCATGAGCCACTTAGCAGAAGTGCTCTATTTTAACATAGTCCTATTGTACACAGATAACTCGGAAAGCTCTTCATCATCCAACGCCCAGAATAGTTCAAATATTTTTAAAAGGATCTCTGCTGTGTCTTCAGCATCCTCAAATTTTGATATCAGCAACTTATCTGCAATCACAGAAGCAACAACAGAAGTAGTATCAAACGTATCAAGCATTTTTGATACGGCTCAAGGATCTATGCTATTCGAATTGATGAATGATTTAAAAAAGGCGGTTGGCTCGTTCGACTATATTGATGGAATTGATGCTTCCGTGACCCAACAGTTAAACAAAGTTCTTGAAGATATTGAAGCTCAAGCAAATCAAGCTAATAATGCAAAGGACTCAATATCTGGCTCTACAAGTGCTCTAAAAAGCCAGCTAGGGGATTCAATTGTTTCAAACCTTAACAGTCAGGTAGACACTGTGGTTGATAAAATAGCTGAGCTAGAGCAGCAAGGCGACCTAACCACAGAGCAACAGGCAGAACTCACAAAAGCAAAAGAAGACGCTAAAGAGATGTGTAATTCTATGGACACCCTCCTTGGAGACCTTTCAATTGACGCACCCGATGGGTGTAGTGCTCTATAGATTGTACGTGAGTAACTTAGAAGGGTGGGGAGCTTAGGCTAGAATAACTTTTTAAAAAGACTAGCTTCTGTCCTCGTCAACAACACCTCGACCAGATTTCTTCATCTTCTCAAGCTGCTCTTTATGCTTCACACTATGACGAGTCCAGGGAGCTAACTCTAAGCGTCTTTTTGGAATCGGCTCTCCAGTTCCCTCACAGTAACCATAGTCACCAGACTTAATCTTATTGAGAGCATGCTCAACCTCAGCGAGGAGCTTTCTTTCTCGATCTAAAAGTCGAAAGGTTAAGTTTTGCTCTATTGTTGCTGATGCTAAATCAACTTCATCCATCATTTCATTTGTATCAAGTTTGATACTGCCTGCTTTGACAGCATTTTTAGCATTGGTGATTATTTTTTTCTTTTCCTTTGATAGAATTTGCCAGAACTTTTCGAGTTCCTCATGAGAGAAAAGTTCGGATTCTGCAACTTTAGGCATTTCATCAAGGAAATCAGCTGATTTCGCTTCAGTCATGGGTCACCCCTTAACACACTTCATTTCGTTTCGTTATTTTCATAACTACAAACCGTAGTATACCAATATTTTTATTTTTTCTGCAAACCAAGGATTTCAAGCAAATCCGCCGTCAATTCTACGGTTAAAGACTAGTTTTGTCTATCCTGAAATAAGCTTCTTTGCGAAGACTCATTTAACATAGACTTTAAATCACTAAGTATATTCAAAGCTTGCAATGGTGTAGTTTTGTTAATTTTTATCCTTTCAAGTTTTTCTGTCAAGGGTCTTGGATACTCGTCGCTTTGCAGGGCAGGTGATGAAAGCGAACGTTCATCTAACTTTGCAAACAAACGAGGACGTGAGTTTTTATCCACCGTTGCTCCCTTTCGCTCACTGCTAGATTCTGTGACAGCTTCACCATTAACCCGTTCTTTGCTAGCTCCAACATAATACTTTGCTCGGCTTAGCACTGTATCGGGAACACCTGCCAGCTCAGCAACTTCGAGTCCAAACGAGCTACCACTGGCACCTTCCACTAGCCTATGAGTAAAGGATATTTTACCTTTATTCTCAGTCACTTCAGTTTGAACCAAATGAATGGAAGCTTCTTTCGCTGCTAAATCAACTAACTCATGATAGTGAGTTGCAAACATAGTCCAGCACTTTATTCGCTTAGCAATATGTTCCAGAATTGCCGAAGCAATTGCAAGGCCATCTTCAGAGGAGGTACCTCGCCCCACCTCATCTAAGATAACAAGGCTCTTTTCGGTGGCATTTCTGAGGATAAATGCAGCTTCTGTCATCTCAACCATGAAGGTCGAAAGACCTCGGGACAGATCATCAGCAGCGCCCACCCTTGTAAAAATCCCGTCAAAAAGTGGAATTTCAGCTTTTCTTGCAGGCACAAAGCAGCCTATTTGATTTAAAATGGCACATATTGCCACCTGACGCATAACCGTTGATTTACCGGCCATGTTAGGGCCCGTAATCAAAAGCTGTCGACTCTTATCGTCCATCCGTAAATCATTGGGAACAAAATTATGCCTTCCAACAAAGTGCTCTACGACAGGGTGCCTCGATGCTTCGATCACAAAAGCTTGGCTATGACTGATAAGCTTTGGCAAGCAATAATCCCACTGCGCCCCCAGCCATGCGAAGCTTTGAATTAAGTCAATCAAGCCTAAATTATGTGAAACCATACTCAAGGAATCTTTAAAGGTAGCGAGCTTTTCGAGTAGTTGCCCGTAAAGTTCGCTTTCTCTGGCAATCGCCTTTTCCCCGGCTGAAACTAGGGTCTCATCGAGTTCTTTAAGCTCATCAGTCACAAACCTCTCACAATTAACCATAGTTTGGCGTCTAATAAAATCATCTGGGATTTTACTCAGGTTTGATTTCGTTACTTCTATAACCAGGCCAAAAGTTTTATGAGACTTAATTTTTAAGCTTGATATGCTAGTACGCTGCCTTAGCTGCTCACAATACTCTTCAACCTTTTTCTGGCCACCGAGGGAATAGGAAACCAGCTGATCCAAGGTTTCATCGTAACCATATTTAAAAACTTCGCTCCCCTCTCCGAGAGAGCTTGGAGACTCTTGCAGAGCGTGTTCCAACTCACTTAGCACAGACTCTGCGCTTTCAAACCTCTCTATAATATTAGTGAGAAAGGTATTCTTAGTAACCTGATTTTGACTGAATAACAGACGAATAGTTCGGGCTTTCTGTAAAGCATCTCTTGCTCTCGCAAGCTCGAGAGGCCGTGCATGCCCTCCTAAAATTCTGCAAGAAAGGCGCTCCAAATCTGAAAGCCCTTTTAGGGCGAGCCTTAGTTTTCCGAGAAATGCCTCTCCTTGCTCTAGCAAGTACTTGACGGCTTGATGGCGCTGTTTAATTGGCTCTTTTTTCTGAAAAGGGTGAGATAAGCTCCACCTTAAGGTTCTAGAGCCCATCGGTGAAAGGGTTTGATTGATTTGTTTAAAGAGGCTTCCTTCCGTCTTACGAAGGTGCGATGTTTCGAAAATCTCAAGATCTCGGATAACCGTCTCATTCAAACCAAAACAATCAGGCTCGTTCAAAGGCTTTATGGTTAAAAACTGTTTTGTCGCCGCTTGCATGGCCAAAAAATGACTAAGCAATGCTGCTATAAGAACTCGGCCTCCGTCCACTGCTCCACAAGGATGCTCAGCCAAGTCATCGAGGGCAAATACAGCCTCCAAAACCTCAGCCTGCTTAGCCTCATCCCGCAGAATCCCTTCAGGTAAAGACCCAAATAGAAGATGATTGCGGTTGCGGTAAGACTCTAGTAAGGCGGTGACTTTATCCTCACAAAAGCGCCTACATAAGAGCTCTTTAGGCTGAAAAACCTCAACATGCTCGCGCAGTTCCTCCAATGCAGCAAATGATCCTAGCCGCATTTCACCTGTGGAAACATCGGCAACTGCCAAGCTCCACACCTTGGATGAAGGACACTCGTAGATTGCCATAACATAGTTTGGCTCATCACTGGAAAGCCCTTCCAATTCATCAATGCAACCAGGGCTCATGATTTTGATGATATCTCGTTTCACCAAACCCTTTGCGAGTGAGGCATCCTCAACTTGATCGGCAATAGCAACGCGGTACCCTAGCTTCAACAGCTTAAGCCAGTAGCTGGGCGCGCTGTGGTGTGGCACTCCACAAAAAGGAATCCTATTTTTATCGCCGCGTTCCCGGCTTGTAAGAGCAATCTCTAGCTGGGGGGCCACTTCCTCTGCTTCCTCGCCAAAGATTTCATAAAAATCACCCATGCGGAAAAAAACGACTGCTTCGCCGCTTTTTTCTTTTAGCTTATAGTACTGCTGCATCATTGGGGTCATTTTTTCGATTTCAGAAGCAGTCGGCTTGCTCATCGCGGACTCCGTAAGGTTTTAATCTAATTGATCTTCACGAGTGGAATAGGCATTACCTAGTGTCAGAAAACGACACTGGGAATTTTCTAATTTGTATGCCAATTGTAAAAGAGAAAATCCGGTCGTAATTACATCATCGATAAGTAAAGTCGGTATACTATCTCTTCTCCTTGGAAAATTCAACCGCATGGCTTGCCTCTGAGTTTGCATGGAGCGCTTGAAAATCCGCCAATGACTGCCAAATGGCGCTAAGCGCATTCTTTTTCCAAATTGATAAGCACACTCGCGGGCAATGAAGTAAGCAATATCAATCCCCCCTCGCATACGACCCCAAAAACTCGAAGGCACTGGCATAATGACTTCGCACCGAGCAACTTCTTCTTTGGTGTAGGGGTGCTCTAAACACAGGTCGACCAAAGCAGGCAGAAGCTGATGGTCTTTAGCAACTTTTGTTTTTAAGATGAGCTCCCTAAAGTAACCTTGGTAAGAAAACAAACTAACCCCGCAAGCATGGCGAACACCTGGCTCATCTAGTAGCATCGAGCAAGAAATACAAAAGCGCAGATTAAGCTGTATTAAGTCTGAACTGATGGGAGCGTGACAAAATAGACAATTTGGCATGATAGATGGCCCCTTTCGTCTTTAGAAGCGAGGCATACCCCTTTATGCCTTACTCGAACGCAGCATGGGCCAGGAAGCCTCAAACAACATCAGATGGACTCTTCATACCATGATTAAAAGAGGGCAAACGGAGAATCCCTTCTCTAAACAGTTTTACAAGCTTTGGATTATTAAAAGGCGGGTCAAAAAAACAAAGTGACTTCTTAGCCTTCGCTTTGTCCTTCATCAAATGGGGTCCCAGCGATGGAGCCTGGATAGAGGCTTTCAAGAGCATAATAATCTCTACGCTGATTAATAAAAATATGAACCATTACCCCGCCATAGTCGAGGAGGATCCAATGCCCGCTACCTCGGCCTTCAATAGCAGCAGGTTTGACTTTAACTTCCCTTAGGCAAGTTTCCTCGATTGAATCGCAAATAGCTTTGGTTTGTTTGTCAGTGTCACCAGAGCAGATAATTTGGTAGTCGCAGATATCGGACTTTCCGCGCAAATCAAGAAAAATCAGTCTTTTTGCCTTTTTATCTTTAGCAGCTTCCCAAGCTGCTTTGGCTAACTCTATACTCACGTACATTTATCCTTTCATTGGTAGAGCCCATGGGAAAAAATATATGACTCAACTTCTTCCGAAACTTCGTCTGAACAGGCTTTCCCTTGCTCTGCTATTGAATTTCTTAGATCACTACTTGCCAGTAATTTTGGCTTTATATCTTGATAGTAAATAAAGGCCTCAAGGCTTGGAATCGCCACAAGGTTTAAATTTTCGTGGGCTTCAACCTTAAGCCCAATTTCCGCGCAAACAGCTTCAACTCTTTGCTTCAAGCTTAAGGCCGATGCCTTGCGCCTGACCACAAACACAGAGGCTAAACTGAGGACCTCCAGGGGCTCATTCCATTTTGAAAAATTATCCCACTGATCCTCTCCCATAAGAAAACACAGAGCTTGTCCAGGGTATTTTTGCTTTAGAATGCGGAGTGTCTTCAAAGTATAGTTGGGAGGTTCAATTTCCGATTCAATGGAGCTAACGACCACTCTAGGATCATCTAAAGCCTCAAAAGCAAGCCGACACATTTGCATACGATCATCAAATCCTGCAGCCGCTGGCTTAAGGGTCTTGCTACCAGAAACAGGAGCGTTTGCTGGTACCACGATCATTCTAGTTTTTGGGAAAACATCTAAGCACGACTTGATACAGTATTCATGCCCAAGGTGAGGAGGGTCAAAACTGCCTCCATAAACGACTAAATCAGGGCAACGATTATGGTTGCTTGCAAGCATAGGCGCCTTATGTTCCTTGCCTAATTTCTTGATTCCCGTAGCTAGATTCTTCATCGAACTCACTAGCCACTTCTTCAGAAGGCTTTATATACTCAAACAAAGCTCTTTATATACTCAAACAAAGCTCTTTTCAGCTCTTCTAAACCGTCGCCACTGACCGCAGAAATTTTCAACACCGGGTAGCCTGCCTGCGAGATCTCGCTGAGTCGACGCTCCACTTCTTCCTGAGGAAAAGCGTCTGCAAGATCCATCTTGTTAAGGATCACAACAGCTTCTTTTGCCAGCATTTTTGAGCTATAAGACTTCAGCTCTTCTCTAAGCTTTTTCAAACTTGCAAGTGGCGATGGCTCTAGCATATCAAAAGCATCCACGACAAAAGCAATGACTTTTGTTCGCTCAAGATGACGCAAAAATTCTAGTCCTAAACCCCGTCCGTCACTAGCACCCTCGATCAAACCAGGGACATCTGCCAGAACAAACGAGTCTGCACTATGCTCACCCAGCTCAACAACCCCAAGGTTAGGAACTAATGTGGTAAACGGATAATCTGCAATTTTAGGTTTTGCTGCGCTAAGACGACTTAATAAGGTGGATTTTCCTGCATTTGGAAAGCCAGCTAGTCCTACATCTGCAAGCAGCTTTAGCTCCAAACGTAGGGTTCGGCGATCACCTTTTTGCCCATGAGTGAAAAAATGAGGAGCACGGTTCGTCGCTGAAACATAGTTCAGGTTTCCGTAGCCACGCTTACCACCCTTGGCAACCAAGAGCTTTTGCCCAGGCTCAACGAGCTCACCCAAGACCTCGTCACTGTCATAAACCACCGTACCTCTAGGAACCTTGATGATCTTAGGCCGACCACAGCGCCCAGTTTTATTGTTGGAGTGACCTTTTCCACCATGCTCGCCGCGATAAACCTGACGATACCTCAGGCTGCTTAAGGTGTTTAACGAGGACTCAGCCAGCAACAAAATGTCACCACCATTGCCACCGTTGCCACCATCGGGGCCCAACTTCGGTTTATTACGAGCCGAACGAAAACTGGATATGCCGTCCCCACCATTGCCAGCCGTTACATGAATTTCTGTTTGATCGATAAATTTCATAAATTAAAACCCGCTATCAGTTTTTATGAACTCGTTCACCAAGAAAGACGGGCATAATGTGGGATAAAATCAAAAATCACAAACCCACAGGTTTCCTCTAGATTCTAGAGGTGGTCTGGCTTGTATTTTGGTAGCATATTCTCGTTTTAGATCAAACTTAGGATGCTGGAGCTATGCGTACTCTTTGGCGATTCTTGCCAAAGCGTTCGAAAACAACCTGACCCTCAACCTTAGCGTAGAGAGTGTAGTCTTTTCCAGTTCCTACATTTTCACCAGCGTGAAATGTGCTGCCCACCTGTCTTACAATGATGCATCCAGGATGAACCTTAGTTCCACCAAATACTTTTACCCCACGGCGTTGAGCATTAGAATCGCGACCGTTCTTAGTACTACCACCAGCTTTCTTATGTGCCATTTAAAGCCTCGTGCTTTCAATCGTTAAGCGTTAATTTTTTTGATCTCAACAACCGTTACTGGCTGCTTGTGACCACGCTTCTTTTTGTAATTCTTACGACGTTTAAACTTAAATACAATGATCTTAGGATCTCTTGTCTGCTCAGTAATAACTGCTTCTACTGATGCTGACTCAAGGTAAGGAGCTCCAACATTGGCTTGCTCTCCACCTGAAACCATAAGTACTTTGTCAAATTGAATGGTATCCCCTGCAGCGCCATCTACTTTATCAATACGAAGGCTATCACCTTCTTTTACGCGATACTGATGAGCTCCAGCTTTGATTACTGCGTACATTTTATCTAGCTCCTTTAGGTACGACCACAGAACGCTTTGTTCTGAGGGCATGACATTCTGTCCTAGCAACTTGAGCCTGTCAAGCCCAAAGACTCTTCGTGCCCGTAAAGTAGGACTTCTTAACAGATCTTTTCGCAAAAATATACCATTTTTCAGAAAAAATATGCTACTCTTTCTATGAATGGCCTATTTCTCGGAGCTTAGAGCTATGCCGTATGTCGATAGCACCCGCGGAAAAGTCTACTACAATGTGATCGGGGATGGACCTCCCCTTTTAATGCTTCACGGACTCTCGCGCTCATCCCGGCACTGGGAAGGCTTTGATAAGCAATTAGCTCAAAATTTTAAGGTCATTACAGTCGACAGCCCTGGTATCGGGCGATCTCACGGAAACCTCGGCTGGAAAGACTCAACCACCTATCTAGCAGAAGAGGCTAGCTTTGTTTTAAAGCACCTTGGAATTGAGAGGGCTCACCTCTTTGGCATGTCCCTCGGTGGAATGGTGGCCCTAACCTTCGGATTAAACCACCCCCACTTGACCGAGTCTTTAATTGTCGCTAACACCAGCACCTCAGGGCTGAATACCCTGCGGGTATACCCACAAGCCATTGGTGCCATGGCTATAGGGGCCGTGATTCCACGTTTTCTCCATCCCATCATGGTCCACATGTGCACATGCCCAGAAACGAGCAAGCCCCAGAAGCAGGGGTTTATCGACAAGTGGAAGTCCATTGATGAAGAAGAGGGGGTTCGCTACCTTAGCACCATCAAGCAGCTTCTCATCGCCACCAAATTTCGTAAAGGAATCGGCCTCGGTCAGCTCAGCAAGCCGACTCTTATTGTTTATGGCCAGAAAGACCGCTTCGTTCCCCCTGCAAACTCTCATGCACTTTTTAACCTACTTCCCAAGGCTGAGCTAAAGCCAATCTTAGGGACAGGGCATGAGATCATTATCGAGAAGCCAAGAGAGTTGGCAGACTCTATCGTCAGCTTTGTGGATGGCCTTGAGAGGCAGTAAGTTCCCACAGTAAGTAAATCTTGCAGCTTTTACGCTCTATGCATTTTCATTTTCCTCAAATTTCTAGCCACATACAGATGGCACACTTTCTGCTTATATAGAGGCCTGAGAGAACAAACTCTAAGCAACAGGACTCCATGAAGGCAACAAACCAAATAGGCACCGCAGACCTCTTTAATCAGCCCATGCCAAAAGGCAGACGCCCGATGGACAGGCCTGATAAGAAGGGCAAAGACTTTGGAGCCATGCTCAAGAGTCCTGCAAAATCTAGTAAAGACCTTGCCTACCGTGGAGAAAGAAACCGTCCCGTTAAGGCAGATGAGAGCAGCAATCAGATCCGTGAAAAAATAGAGAGCAAACAAGACTGGAATCAGAGACCCACAGTTAAGAAGCCAAGTAGGGCAATCCGCTCATGGGGACGCAGGCTGGCAAAAGATGCGGGTGGGCTCGCCCGATTTCCTGCATTAAGTTTTTTAGGAGGCCAACAAGGCCCTAAAATAACACAGAAACTTCCCGAGATGCTAAGTCAGGAAAATAGTTTTCTTGCAAAAGCCTTGGGAAGCGATACTAAAGTCTTGATGCATTCCCAGTTCAAGCTAGGTGACCTCGCAGACATGCTCGGCCTCAGTGAGTCCTTTAATGCTGAAGCTGAAAAACTCGGTTTAGATCCCAATGAGGTGGTTTCTCCCAAGCAGTTATTCCAATCCTTAGGAATTGACCCTCACAGAGTGATCTCTGAGGTCGACCGATTGAAAGAACAGCTAGCAAAAAATGGATTGGGATCCTATTTACAAGCCCAGCCAAATCAAAAGCCACAAAAGCATAAAAAAGCACCTGCAGGCCAAGATTTTGCAATGGAAGCAAGGCCAAAAGGCAAGTCAAAGACCCTTTACCCAGTAAAAAAAATTAGCCAAACTCCCGAACTAAATAACTTATGGCAGAATCCAAGCTCAGCAGAACCTAGCAAGGCACCATTAAAACCCCAAGAAAAGGGCACAAGCCCCTTCACTAATTTGGAAACAAAGCAAATTCAGAACATGCAAGGAAAGCATGTTCCCATCACCAATCATTTGAACCCCTTAGAATCAAGGCAACTGAACACTCAGAGGCAAGCCTTTGTTCCCACCACAGGGGCTCCTCAATCTTTTGATAAGCAAAGTTTACAGGCTCTTTCCAATTCCATGGCACCATCAAAGGCACCTCAAGCAAGTGGCCTCAACCATCATGCTTTAAGCGCCAAGCAGGATAAGCAGCAAACAGTCCCAGGCATGGAAATACCACTAAATCCTCTCCCGCTTAAAGCACAGAACAAAGGGCTAAACACCCCTCTGATCAAAGATACCAGTGAGCAATCTCACTTAAATCAAACCATAGACCTACACAGCTTGAGTCAAGCTTTGCCTAAGAGAGAAATACAGACCACCCTGCAAGCTGGACAAATGCTTAACAAGTCCCTGCAGCAGGAGGCTCCTTCAAACCCCATGGATAATATAAATATTGTCCAACAAGGATTTTCAAATACTACAGCAACAAAACAGAGTTCAAATAATGCTTTAAATCATCCGTCTATTGATAGTGATTTAGATGTGGCAATTAACTATAAACAGCCACTTGTCGTCGATCAGTTTGAAAGTGTTCAAAGGCAGCTTAAAAACCCGTTCTCTCAGAAAGAGCTTATTAACACCGAAAAAGAAGGTCCAGAGGATCTCGCTGAACTTGAAACCATAGACCCTCCAAAGCTAGCAAGCACAGACCTTAGGCCAAAGGAAACTCCCAAAAGCCACCTAAACCCAATGCACTCAGCTAAACGAATGACACTTGTCCGAAACCTTCTTGATGGAGAGCTAGATCAGACTGAACAACTGAAAAGCATTAAGATCGATGATACTAAAGCCTCAAAGCCAAAGGCTGTCACAGAAAATTTTGAAGCCCCTGACCTTGACACGATCCTTAATTCAAAAGATCCAATCAAACCTGCATTCGAAGCTAGCAATCTTCCAGAAATGCAGCCTGAGATGTCCCAAGAAGCCAAGCAAGAAATGATCGATAAGGTCGCTGAGCAATCTCTTCTACTCAATAGTAAGGGAGGAGGAAGAGCCAATATTGCAATATCAGACAAAAACTTTGGAGAGGTCTCACTAGCCGTTCATGTGGATGGGAGCAATGTTCAATTAAAAATGCAAAGCCCATCCGAGCAATTGCGTAACCTTCTAGGGCAAGATATCGGAAATCTGAAAGAGACACTCTCTGGGCAAAACCTAAACCTAGTGCAGGTAGATGTGAGCAACAACGAATATGGGCATGAGTCTCATCAGCATGCTAACAATTTCCAGTTTTACGAAGGACAGCAGAATCCATTCTCTAATGAATCCGGGCAAAAAACACCATTACAAAGGTTTAAGCAAGAAACAGAGGCTGTCATTGGCAGCAGCAAAATATCTCGAAATATTCCAGACATGAGTCACAACCTTCTTAGCAAGCACATTCAGGTCGCAGCATAAAGACCTATCAACTTAAGGATCACAGCGTATGCGAGCATCTTTGAAAAACAAAATAGCTCCCCCAGTTCCAAAGCAAAATAAAGACTACAATCAGGCTAAAATTCAGCATGTCACAAAGAAAACCGAGACCAATCCAATTGACTTCAAAGAACTCCTCCTCAGATCCAGTCGAGATATTAAACAAAAAAGACAGGCCGAATCAAATGGGGACCTATCCGGAGCTAAAAACTACGAAGACTTTCTAGAGAGCTTAAATCGACAGACTAAACAGGAGGACCTCCCTAAGAATACCCTTGATAAGAATGATTTCCTCAATCTGTTTATCACCCAGCTCCAAAACCAAGACCCTCTAAACCCTAAAGATGGAACGGAAATGGCATCCCAGCTCGCTCAGTTCAACAGCCTTGAGCAGATGATGAATATCAATACAGCTCTAGAGCAGCTTGGAAGCAAAACCGAGCAGGGTCACAGCATTCAATATGTGAACTACATTGGTAAAGAAGTAGCCATCAACAATGGAAAAATTCGCCTTGACAATGGCTCGCTTTCCGATGCGAGCTTCAAAACAGACATACCTACCAACCGCACGACCATGACCGTCAGGGACTCACTTGGGAATATCGTTGCCAGCAAAGAACTCGGCGCCAAAGAAGCAGGAGAGCATAAGCTAGACTGGGATGGTCGCAATAAAGAAGGTGAAAAAGTTCCTGATGGGATCTACACATTCTCACTTTCTGGTAAGGGTAAGGGCAAGGCCGAAATCGATATTCCTGTCACCACAAGGGTGCGCATCACAGGAATAGACATGAAAGGCCAAGGCTCCTCATTTCATACCAACCTTGGTAAAATTGATTACACCGACATTGCAGAGATTGGAGAGCAACTCGCACCGGTAAACACTAAGGAGCCTAACAAGAAATCAATTCCAATTAACAATGAACCGGGAAAAGCGAATACTGACAAAAAGGGCATCAAGGAAAACTCTCAGGCTACCGCAGCTCCAAAAAAGCCAACTGAAAGCCCTCAAAAAGAGCCTCAAGAATTAGCGCAAAATTTTTACCCTGAAATCAGACAACCATTTACAGCTTTAGAAGCTTACCGATCAAACAATAGCCCGAGAGAAGAAAAGCTACCCACTCAATAAGGTACTCCTAACCTCTGTGCCTATATTTTTCTGAAGCCTCAAAAGAAAACGGTTAAACATTTTCATCGTAATCAAATGAAAGATTGCCTGGGTAAACTTATAAACAAACCATGGCAAACGGGGAAAAAACTCATGGATCTCTACCATGGTATTGCGCCCATCAATTATGGTGCGGAAGATTAAGCGACCACGCCCCTCTCCTGTGGAAAGGAATCCTTCCTTTATGTAAAAGAGGCAGTAATCTTCTGATGACACCTCAGTATTTTTTTGTAGAGAGATTAAAGGTGTGGAGAAACCACTAAGGCATATATTGATCCGATCACTGGTACGCCGAATAGCAATAATGGGGAAGTTTGAATGAAGCCAATTAAAGTAGATCTCTGAGACCTCCCAGGCATTGAACCTATAGAGGGTTTCTAGTCGCTGGATAGACCTAACGGACTTATCATTCACAGCTCCTGAATACTTAAACGCACTTGGAGTTTTTTCAAGGTTACCACTTTCTTTTAGGATGCGATCAATGGCATCCTCGTAACTCATCCCTGACTCACAAACCTTACCTAAGGAGTGGTTCACGTTGGGAACCATATGGGTTTTAAGGCTCCCAATCAATGGGTACACCAGATCTTTGGGTGCTCCTGAAAACTTCGTCACCCACAAACGAGACAAATTAGGAGAGAAAAATGGCACCATCAAAAGCAGGCGCTTTTTATTGAGTTTTTGGCTTAAAACACGCATCATCTCGATGTAAGAAAGGGTGGTTTTCCCCCCGATATCAAAGAACTTATTATAGAGCTTTTCATTACCAACACAGTGAACTAAATAGGACGTCATATCCCATATTGAAACTGGGTTGGAAAGGGTGCCCGTCCAAGAAGGGCACACCATCACGGGAAGATTTTTGACAAGGTTATACATGATTCGAAACGAAGAGCCTTCGGGCCCGAGGATAATCCCCGCTCTTAAGGATGTGAGCGGCACCTTACTTGCCTTCAAAGTGCGCTCTACTTCAAGCCGGCTCAAAAGATGCCGGCTCAGAGAATAATCTTCAGGAACGATGCCACCTAAATAGATGATCTGCTTTAACTGGTTGCTTCTCGCTGAGCGAGCAAAGTTATCCGCTAATACCAAATCATAATCAGCAAAATTACCTTGTGAAAGCCTAGCTGAAGGAATCATGGAATGGGTGAGGTAAAAAGCAATATCGCAGCCTTCCAGCCCTACCCGGGCATCTCTCCTCGAAAATAGGTCGCAGGTCACCCACTTAAGATTATCATTGTTTTCCTTTGAGCGATCCCTGCGGCTGAGGGCGACCACTGAGTGGCCAGCTTTAAGCAGGGCATCAATCAGATAGCGGCCTACAAAACCAGAAGCGCCTGCAATGCCTATTTTTAATTTATCCACGATTCCCCCAAATGGCTACCATTCTCCAACACTTGCCCTGGACTTCCAAGGTTCTTTTGGCTCAAGTGCATTACCTTTTTGCAGTAACTCTACGGAAATATTATCAGGGCTGTGTACAAAAGCCATACGACCATCTCGCGGCGGCCTCAAGATTTGAATCCCCATTTTTTCTAAATGCTCACAGCTAGCATAGATATCATCCACAGCGAATGCTACATGACCGAAATTTCGTCCAACACTATAATCTTCATCATGATCCCAATTATGGGTCAATTCTATTTCGGGCTCACCTTCTTCAGTTGCTAAAAAAATAAGTGAAAATTTTCCTTGTGGATAATCGTGCCTTCTGATTTCCTTTAAGCCTAGGCCTTCACAAAAGAAGAACAGGGCTGCCTTCACATCTTTCACCCGGATCATGGTATGGAGAAATTTCATGCTTTGTCCTCTTTCTTCAAATATAGTTAAGCCCACCGAAGCCCTCTAGAGAGAGCCTATCCCTTCGCCTCAGTTATGATAAGGCTTGGTAAGGGTGGATCAGCGCCGATTATAAAACAGATTGCTGCGAAAAAAAACGCCATCTTTTGTGGTCTACTTTCTTTTATTACTGCCTTATTGAGATTAATATATAGCCAATCAAATCAGATTTGCAGAAAAGTCATCTCGACAGAAATGGAGAGATCTTAATAATTCCCGGAGATTTCTCGACAAGGCTCGAAATGACATATGCAAACCTGGTTTGTTTGGCTATATACCTATTTATACCTAAGTGCTTTAGAACATGCCTAAGGAGTATAACAAACCCATGCAGGCTGACAGGCAAAAATTCACCACAGCCAAGTTTGAGGATATCTACCGAACGGAGTCATCACGGGTATTGGCAACTCTAACAAGGCTTTTTAGAGACCTAAGCATTGGAGAAGAGGCGACACAAGAGGCCTTTTCCGTGGCAGCTGAAAAATGGCCACTTGAGGGGATTCCAAGCAAACCATTTCCATGGCTGGTCTCCACAGGCCGGTTCAAAACTATAGACAGCATCAGGAAAAGAGGTAGGGAGCAGGTCACCGAACAAGACCTTGATATAGGTGAGCAGTTAAGCCCCGAGCTTGAAGAGCATTTAATCGACGATGACCAATTAAGGCTTATATTTTACTGTTGTCACCCATCTCTGCCTTTAGACTCCCGCATAGCCCTTGCTCTCAAGGAGGTGTGCGGGATGAAGACCGATCGAATTGCTAGGGCTTATCTTTCAAATACAGAGGCCGTGAAGAAAAGAATCAGTAGAGCTAAACAAAGCCTCAGAGAAGGAAAGGTTAGCTATGAGATTCCTTCACAGGAAGGCCTTCAAAGCCGAGTCAATGCAGTTCTTCATGTCATTTATCTTATCTATAACGAGGGGTTTTACACTAGTAAAGACAAGAACGAAGACCAAGTCACCCTAAATTCTGAGGCTATTTTCTTAGCCCGCTTACTAAAAAAGCTTCTACCAAGCAGTGAAACCTTAGGATTACTAGCTTTAGGTAACTCCAAATAAATGTCCTACCCATTGATGGTTAATTTTAGTACAGTTCTGGCCTGTGATTGCGCACTCTA
>JABSRF010000280.1 GCA_013215275.1 Oligoflexales bacterium
TCCGTTTCTACCAAAATATAGCGTTCTGATCACACATGAATAGTGGGTAGAATATTTATTTGGAGTTACCTAAAGTCTAAGCCTCGCTGCTTCAGGCTTTTAAACACCGATTTCCAAGCATCAGCACTATCACGGTAGCCAGGCTCTACTGCAAGTATACTCCTTCGATTATTGCTATCTATCCCTAAAACCACAAGCATAGGTTCCTTCTCTGTGGACCCTCTTCTTGTCACTTTAAAGTTTGTACCATCGACAATCAATGCCCACCAATCGCCTTCTATAGGCCTTGAAAGCCACTGTTGAGCTTGATTTGCAAGGAGCGGAAGGCTTCTAGATACCGTTTGATGAGAAACCTCTACCCCTAAAATCCTCTTGCTCATCAGCGCAAGGGTTCTCGTGGATAGACCAGCTAAATGGAGTGCTGCTAAGTCTTCCTTGATTCTTGGATCTAGCCTCTCTCCTTTGGGTACTATCGAGCTGTTGAAGCGCCTCTTACGGTCTATCGGGACCTTAATCCTCAATGTGCCCAAGCCCTTTAAGGTATAATCCTTCACTTCATAGCCATTTCTCTTATTGTCTTTTTGGTCCTTTTGACCTAAAAACAAAGTCATTTCCGTCGAAAGAAGCTGGTTAAAGGTATTCGTCACTGAATCCTTAAAGTCCTGATGAAGAGATTCCAGTGCCTGCAAACGATTACCTTTAAAAGAATCGATGACGCCTTTTAGCTCAGGAATGTTAATCTCTACTTTTAAAAAGCCCATGGCTAACCTCATATCCATTATGCTTTCGGCAGATATATCATCCCGCCGATGTTATGGACACGAATTAGTTTACGCTACCACTTTTGCTAAGCAATGAACGTAATATTCCGATAACTGAAAGAGTCAAAAGGAAAAGATGAAAAATAGCATTGATTCTAGTAACTAATGATTGCTCTTTATTATGCATGGACTTCCAAAAATAAGCTTCTTTATTGTAATAGTTTGTTTTTTCTTAAGCTATTGCAAAACCGACCAAAGTATCAAGGCTCCTAAAGATGATATTGGAACTAGCGAGAAGCAGAATGCTGAGGCATTTAGGTTATTGGACATTCCCTCCACCTCTCTGATGGCGTCATCTGCTGCCACGGGAGCTAGCGTAGCTTTACTTATGTCTATTGTTGCAATGGGAGATTTATTTTACTATTCGGAGGAACTTGCAAGTAAGAATAATTATCGAGCTTTTTACGCTGACACTGGTTGGTACAAAGAATTCGTTAAACTAAGCCCTGAAGATAAAAAAATTGCAATAGAAAAAAATGTACTTCTCCTGAAGCAACAGTTGAAAGATCAGAAAATAAATTTGGTGATCACCTATATAGGAGGTGGCAGTGGGCATCGCACAGCAAAAGATTCAATTACCAATATTCTAAATGGAATACCCGGTGGAAACACCATTTTTAACGTTGTTGACTATTCAATTGATACACCTTTTCAGAAATGGATTGACAAGTATTGGGAAGGCCTTATGAGAAAGGGTGATGGGCGTGGACTTAAAAAGCTAATAACAGGCCAGGATTGGAATTTGGATAAAAAATTTCTTTCAAACCTTTTCTACGATAATCTAAAGCATGAATCTACACGAATCAAGCAAATACTTCACGGACAAAATCCAGATTTTATCGTCTCAGTGCATAATGCTCGTTCTTTAGGATTTCAGCAAGCACTCGGGAAGGAATTAAATGCTGATATGCGTTTAGTGCCAACAGATTTCGATGCAAGACATTTTTTTCTGGGAAGCAGGTCAACTGATGGTAAAGTTAGAGTCGATTTACCTGCTGACCCAAAGGGAACTCCACTCGAAAAGCGCTTGAATCGAGTTGGGCTAAGAGACTATGAAGTTACTGGATATGCTGTTCGTTGGCCTTTTCTTGAACAAGCAGAAAAGTTAAGTTCTGAACTTCACAAAAATGAAATGCTTGCAGAAATCGATGATTTTTTCAAAAAAAAGGGAGTAGGAAAAAATGACTTTCCTGTTTTTTTAATGTTAGGTGGGACGGGTACAAGTGATGAAGTATTGGAAAAGTATATTAAGCATATCGCTAAAAATGCTGGAGAATTTGTTGTAGGTGATGGAAAAGTTAAGATGTTTGTTGCCAATAAGCCTGAACAAACGGAATTTTTGAACAATCTCTTAGATCGCTTAAATCATCAGGGCATAAAAATAGATAGGAATAAATTTGAACTTTTGCCACAAGGGGCTGTGCCGCCAGAAAATGTCGCAAAATTTATGACGAGAAGTGTCAATATTGTTAAGCCTGGTGGTGCGACTACTGCTGAGCTCGTAACCACTAAGGGTAAAGCATATTTTGACATGACTCTTAGTAACCATCTACCCTGGGAAAAACAACACGCTCTTTGGTTTGAAAAGAATGGGTGGGGACGAAGAGTCCTAGATTTGGATAATGAAACTGAATTTTTGAAAGGCTTTAGGGAAGTTGCTAAATTGCAGCCGGAGGGATTTCCAAAAAATCATTTTCATTTAGACTGGCTTGCTCAAATGCTTTATAGCACATCTGCGCGAATTAATATGGGTAGTAATTCAAGAGTAGATCCAGAGGATATCAAGAAGATTCAGAAATCATTCGCTGGTGATAAATTCGAATGGAGTGCTATAGCCAATAAAAGAATTCAGAATCTGACCAATATTCCAAACGGCAATAAGTTTTTCATCAAAAACCTCATTAGAGCCTCTGCTATAGGTACAGCTGGGGCTGCAGTTGGAGTAGGTGCAGGGGTACTTATTGATAAGCAACTAAAAAAAAATAAAAACAAAAACAATAATTCTTCAGTGCAAAAGGTGGAGGAATAGGTATGTACTTTTTCAGAACAAACCATATTTCGAAGAAGATTTTCTCGTTTTTTTTGATTTTGGTTACCAGCTCTTGTATAAAAAAGCCCAGTCGTAATGAGATTGGAGATCAAAGTAAACCTTCGAAAGAAGACCTAAAAAATCATCCTGGTTTTGGGTTGATTGATATGCCTACGACTTCAGTAATCGCTAGTCAAGCAGCTACTGGAGCATCAGCAGCTTTGTTACTTTATATTGTTGCACTATCTGATTTATTTGGTGAAAAATCGGTTTCTGGAGAAACAGCGGTAAAGAGAGCATTTTATGCTGATTCAGATTGGTACAAAGAGTTTGTTAAAATGAGCCCAGAGAAAAAAAAGATAGTGATTGAACGCCAAGCTTCAATAGTTAAAGAATTGTTGGGTGGTAAGAAAATTGATCTAGCCATTTCTTGGATTGGAGGTGGCCATGGTCATATGTCGGCTAGAGATGGTGTTAAGAATGCAATAAACATGATTCCCGGTTGGAAAGATATTTTTGAAATCAAAGATTATAGACTAAGTACTTCAGGTAGATATCGATATGAAGATATGTGGGCTGAGGTGATGGCCACCGGAGATCGAGAGAGAATGAAAAACATCCTTAATGGGACTGATGCTGAATGGGAAGAAATAGGCAAACAGAATTGGAGAGAGTTCGGATCAATAAACTCTTTCAAGGAGGAGGTTGAGCAAGTTAGAAAGCTCTATGACGGCAGGTCACCAGATTTTATTGTAACCGTACATAATGCTACCTTGTTGTATCATCAACAACGCTTAGGTCAAGTACTAGATGCAGATATGCGTTCTATTCCCACAGATTATGACATTAGACATTTTTTCGGTAAATCTAGTGCTGGAATCTTAGCACCTGATGTTCGCATTGATCTTCCAGGTGATACCGGAACCGATTCCCCTTCAAGAAAAAGATTGAAAGAGTTGGGCTTAAAAAACGTAGAGTTAACAGGCTACGCTGTGAGATGGCCGTTTCTGTACCAAGCTCAACGCCAATATAGCTCTGATGAAAACGTCAGAAAGGCAGTCGAAGTTGATATTGACGCCTTTTACCAAGCTAAAGGCGTTAAACCCGGAGATAAATCAATTTTAGTCATGTTAGGTGGTGCAGGAAGTTCAAACGAAGTCCTGAAAAAATATGTTCAAAAAGTGGCAGAGAACGTAGAAAAAATCTCCGCTTCTGGTGAAAAGGTGCATATGTTTGTAGCCTCTAGTCCAGAACAAAATCGCTTTTTAGATAATGTTCAAATTGAGCTGGAAAAGAAAGGCATTTCACGAAGTAAGTTCGAACTAAAACCACAAGGAAGAATAAGTGCTGATAATATCGCAAAGTTTATGTCTAGGAGCCTCTGTATTGTTAAACCTGGTGGATCGACCACTGCCGAACTAGTTACTACTAGAGCCAAAGCCTTATTTGACATGACGATAAGTGACGTTCTGCCTTGGGAAAAAGAGCATGCAGAGTGGTTTGAACGTAACAAATGGGGAAGGAAAATGCCAGAGTCAGATAGTCCTGACGATTTTGTAAAGGCTATAAATACTACATTTAACCAAAAACCTACTGTAGAATTTCCTAAAAACCAGTTTAATTTGGACTGGGTAGCTCAAATACTTTATGCCTCTCAAACTAGAATAACAGCAAAAAGTGGAGTATCAATCCGAGGAAAGGACGTTTTAGAGGTCCAGAAAAAATTTTTAGATCCAGATATTAGCTCAGAATGGGCAAAAAAGCAGTCATTTAATAAGTTGGTTAAACCGCCTTTGTCAACCACTATAGTGATTAAAAATACAATGAAAGGAATTGGAGCAGCTGCCGTAGGAGCTGCAGTAGGAGTCGGGGTTGGAACTGCTGTTGAAGAGTTAAAAAAGCACAAAGAACGGAAGGGCGGATTGCTAGATTAAGTGCAGAAGAAAAATTTTCATCGCTTCGCAGGGCGACTTTAGATAACCTGTGATA
>JABSRF010000281.1 GCA_013215275.1 Oligoflexales bacterium
GAATCAGTCTTCTTACTTTGTTGACAGACGAAGGAAGTTTGAATCTTTCATCAGATCACAATGCAGAATCTAGGTATAACCAGCCGCATAGCTTTCCACGATTCCTAGGATATAACCACCCACCACTGCACCGGTAATGTTGCCAATGCCTCCTAAAACCGCCGCTGTGAAGGCTTTAATCCCGACAATAAAGCCGATAAAGTAGTTGATCTGGCGCATATGAGAGCCAATCAAGACAGCCGCTATGGCAGCTAAACCAGAACCGATGACAAAGGTTGCTGCAATAATGCGGTTGATGTCGATGCCAAGGAGCATGGCCATGGTCTGGTCCTGGGAAACTGCCCTCATGGCCATGCCGATTTTACTGTACCGAGTGAAAAGCAGTAGCGACCCAGTTGCCAATAGAGTCACGACAATAATGACGAAATCGGTGCTTAAAAGGTAGTTTGATACTGGCTCAAGGAATGAGAATTCCGGAATCAGAGCAGGGAAATGTTGTATTTCTGAGCCGTAACCTAGCAGTACATAGTTTTGCAGAAAGATGGACATTCCAATAGCTGAAATCAAGCACGTAAGCCTTGGAGAGTTTCTTAGGGGGTTTGTAAGCCATGCGTTCTACGGTTAATCCATAGGCGCATCCATAGGTGATGGCTACCAATATGGTTATGAGAAATACAAAGAGCTTACCAAAGCCAAGTATTTGTAAAACGCTAGCACATACTAGTGCAACGAATGCACTCAGCATGTATATTTCACCATGGGCAAAGTTGATCATGCCGATGATCCCGTACACCATGGTATAACCGAGAGCAAGCAATGCATAGATGCTTCCTCTGGAAATTCCGGCAATCGTAAGCTCTACAAAGTAGTTCATGTTTTCTTCCGCAGAGCCTATTTAACCATGACAAATTTTCCTTTGCCGTTCGACCCAGATTCAACCTTGTACATGGTGAATCCGGATCCAATCACATCACCTTTTTTATCAAAGCTTATATTACCTATTGGGGTTGTAAACGTCTTCTTAAGCAATTGCTCTCTGACCTTAGCATACTCGGTTGATTTAGCAGCCTTAACAGCCTCCACTAAAGCCAGAACCCCAGCATAGGCAGCAAGGGTAAAGGTGCCAGGCTTTTCTTTATAAGTCTGTTCGTATTCCTTAGTCACTTTCTGCGACATGCTATTGCTGGAGGTGTCGACCGGGGCTGAAGCTAAATAACCAATGGAGTCTTTTCCAGCAATTTCAATGAGTTTGTTGTCCCTAACTCCATCGCCTGAAATGAACGGCACCTGCAGGCGTAGGGTCTTGCTTCTCGCATTCATCACTAATTTTGCAGCTTCCGGGTGATAGCCTCCAAATACCACGGCATCCACATTTTGATTCTTTATTTTCTTTAAGATCCCTATGTAATCAGATTGACCTGGCTTGATACCATCATAAAGGCTGACTTTTGTACTCTTTTGCTTTTCGAGCCCTTCTTTAACGAGTTTTGCAAGGCCTTCGCCATAGGTTCCATGGTCGTGCAAGATCGCAACATTTTTTGCTTTAAGGCTATTTTTGATATAGTCAACTTGGAGGTTAGCTTGAGCTGCATCATGTGCTATCGTGCGAAAAAAGTTAGGGCTTTTTTCATCGAGGGTTAGATCAGGGTTGGTGGATGCTGGTGAGATCACAACTACGTTAGCCTGCTTATATATATCGAGAACAGCTCTGGTTGCTCCACTGCATAGATGACCAATGACTCCAATTACTTTTTCACCAATGATTTTATTTGCAGTAGTAACAGCAGTATTGGGCTCACAAACATCATCTAGTGCCACCAACTCAAGCTTAGAGTTCAATACTCCGCCGCTCTTGTTTATGTTTTTAATAGCTAGCTCGGTTCCATTCTTAGTTGGTATCCCATAAGTTGCTAAGTCGCCACTAAGAGGCCCTATCACGCCAATTTTCATAGACTCGGCTAGAGCGCTCTTCGAAGCATTAATTGCGAGCAAAATGTACAGACAATATCTAATGCAACAAGCTAGTTGCTTCAGCCTGTTTCGTGACATATGAAACCTCCGAAAGTGTTAAAACATTACCATTAATTTACCATAGTAGGCGCTTAATCTCTGGTAATTTAATCGAATTCATGGACAGGGGCGATGATCCTCACTAAAAGCTATGAGTATTAAATACGTCTTAATATTTAGACCTTAAAAGTTTTTTAATGATTTTTCTTGCTAATCTAAAATTTATTTGTTAGTTTTTCTGTGTGTGGTCCTGCGGGGTCCGTGTTTCGGGCCCCAGATTAAACACACAATCCTCCAAATTTCTAAATAAAAATCAAAAAATATATCAAAATATGAAACCTGCTCTTAGCATGACATGCACTATGCTCTTAGGTTATGATTGGATAAAAATAACAGTCCAATAACCATGCGTCATGGAGCTCTTATGTACATCTTAGGGTGGATACGATCCTTGAGAATCATTTGCTTTACCTTGCTGCTCTATTCTTGCAGCACCACCAAACTTCCTGAGTGGTATGAGCATCCTGAGCTAAATGCACGTAGCGGGGATACCTTCGAAAGTATTCAAAAGATAGGTGCTGCGCGCCTAGCTGCCATTCAAGAAGGAGGCAAAAAACCGGTAAAGGGTTCATTGCCTAAAGACTCCCTTTTACCAGTCGAGAATCCAAAGTTAATCAAAAAATACACCCGCTACCTAGCTAAGTTAAAGGCCAAGGGCCCTTTCACTTGGCATCGTCAAGAAATCGTAGAAACTCACCTGCTCCCCACAGCTCCCTTTCCCACTGAAAAACACATTAACAATAGCTTGATTTGGGCGTTTATTGGCAAAAAACCTGTTTATGGCTTTAGACCCATGGCGATTCGTTTGAAGCCAACCCTAGTTGCTAGCGAGTTTCACCTTGCCTTTAAACCTGATGGTAAGATAATCGATATTTTAGTGACCCCGAAGTTGCCTCTTATAAACAATGATCTGTCTCCAGTTTCCCCGGAGATTAAAAGCTCACTAATTAAACTAGCTGATAAGCTTCCTGCATCTATTGCAGAGGTTCGCAAGCCCACAGACTTAACTTACAACCTTGCACTTGGGGTTCCTCAAACCTTTCCTATTTATGAAAAGTCACTGCCTGGCTTCGCATCATACTCGGGGTACGCTATCTATCATGCGTCTTTAGGGGTCAAGTCTCTTATCAATCAAACTCAGCAGCAAGAAGGGCAGAACGAGGAGATCAAAAATTTTTACAATGACTTATCAGATCTGACCACCTGCTACCTCCAGATCAATATGGAGTCTTGTATTGAAAAGATCACCAGATACCTTGGTCCAAAGGTGCAGCTTCCCTCCCGTGAGCAAAAGCTGGCGAACGAAGTTTATATAAGTTTGCTTACAAAGTACTTTCATGAGACTTCTGGTAAAGATTTGAACCTCAAAAAAGTTTTTGCTTCCATTGATACAGCACAGGCTCATCTTCTAGCCTCCTTACAAAACGATTTTCAGGTTTTTTTGCTCGGAATTTTGGGCCGGTTTGATGGGCCTTCTTTAATTATGAAATTTTCAAAAAATAGCAAGGTTTTCAGTATGCTGAGCCCGCACTTTTTAAAATATATTGAAGTGCTCACTGTATGCCTGCTTAAGGACCTCAATACCCTTGATAAAATTGCGACAGAGGACGACCTCTTCTTTCTCGTTAACTTTTTAAAAGATCAGCCTAGAGTCTTTAATGCATATGTTAAATCGTTACACGATATGGGCTTGGCTGTTTTTTCCGAACCTCTAATGGCGCACTATATGCTGCATTTTCCTGCCTATTCAAAGGATCTACTCAAGGTCTTTGATCGAGCTGCAAAAACTCGCGTCAACAAGACTTTTGCAGAGTTAAAGGCGGAACACCTGAGACAGTTAAAAGAAGTTTACAATAAATCCTACGGAACAATTCAAAAGCTCAATGTTTTGGGTGGAGAAAATTTAGAGCTTGAAAAAGCCTTCCCTCCTGAGACAGAAGGGGTAAAGGTGCTGCTTTTTATCAACACCCAAAGTTCCTATTGTATGCAGCTTGTAAAGAAATTAAAGCTTCAGGTCTCACCCGCTTTTTTAGAAAGGATTGTACTGGTTGATGTCTTCCAGAAAGGTGAAAACTTTGAGTCGTTTGTCGAAGAGACAGAGATAGCTCAGAGCCCTCTATTGGCAAACATGCTTCGTATTGATTGGCGAGAGGAAACCAAGAGTTTTTATGAAAGCATGACTTTATATCAGATCCCTCGGATTCTTATTTTGGACAAGAGTAATAAGATCGTCCAATTCAATTATGAGCTCCCTTTTTCTTTTGCCAGTCTCGAAAGAGACCTTCTTTGGGTTTATGGTAGTTAAGCCATACTTTTTTACCCTAACCTACCTTTTATAATAAATAAATTCTGGTTATGAGCGCTGTGACCACTATTTTCAGCCATTTTACCGATATAGGGGTCAATCTTCACCCATAGAATTTCGATAAGAGAATGCGTGCCGGTTGTCGGATCGAGGTTAAGGTGAAGATAATATACGATCACTTCAATAGATTGATGTTCAACTCTCTTCAAATAAAGCCTCAAACATTCTAAATATTATTCTGAAACAGTAGATAGGATTGAAGGGTTAGTGCGATGGAATACCAGTACCAATGTGCTCAAATTATCGGCGGGTATGTCATCCCAGAGCATGTGCTTGAAGCACTGTTAAGCGTTGCATACGATTATATGAAGCTTGAATTCAATAAGAAAATGCAAAATTAATCTTGCCGTCCAAAATTCAAAGAAAAATTGTACTTGAAAAAAAT
>JABSRF010000282.1 GCA_013215275.1 Oligoflexales bacterium
GTGCGCAATCACAGGCCAGAACTGTACTAAAATTAACCATCAATGGGTAGGACATTTATTTGGAGTTACCTAAAGTCAGCTTGTTTCTTGGCAAGGAACTTCATCACATTTTCATGGGATTTTACATAGGTGGTTTTAACTCCTTTCCCTTCTATTCGTTCACCCCACCAACCGTTTCCGATGTAGGTTACACCATGATATTTCTTTTCGACGAGGTCTTTGACACTGTTGATTGCTGTTAAATTTTTTAGCATAGGATGACCTGGATAGGTTAAAAGGATGTTTTCATCAACTGAGATGAGAGGCTTGATGCTTGGAGACGAGTACGCTAGACGAGCCTTAGTGGGTACAGTCACCATAAAGTCATTGATGCCTTTTTCAACATTATACTGGCAACGTTTCCAAGGTAACTCATTATAGACAATCTTGTACTTTAGTTCCTTTTCAAAAATTTCCTGGATCAGCTCTATAAGCAGGCCTTCTGGCTTTTTGGTCTCTTTGTTGATTTCATGAAATGGGGGCCAAGGGTCAAAAGCCCAGCTTAGCGTCTCTTGTGCATGCGAGCTATTTGGCCATGTAACTACTAAGAAGCCCGTGATAAACACCAACTTTTGGATCATTTGGTACATCGTTTTGCCCTTAATTGAATCGTGATGCTGTTATGCTTAACTTTTAGCTAATTTTACCGCAGAATTTGAACTATAAATAGGTGTGCGCCTTAAAGCGGCCAACTGCTTCGCTTGTTGATTCGTAGTGCATTAAGGTGTCATACTAGGTTGTCTTTTTACCTATTGTTTGGAGTTCAAAAGTGAAAATTCAAAGCCGGTTAAACTTCCTATCCCCATGCACCTTTAAAAGTTTGAGAAATTTTACTATACTGCTAAGCTGTTTTCATCTGCTCGCGATTTCGCCTGGAGCTTTTGCTAGTGGTGATCCAAAGCTTGGGGAGCAGCTGTATCAAAGTTGTGCAAAGTGCCATGGAGCCCTTGGTGAAGGGAAAAATGCAGAGGCAGCTTGGGCTGCAAGGGGACCGAAGTTGGCAGGCCAGCATGCTTGGTATTTGCGAGAATCGATTACCAAATATAAAAATGGCCTACGAGCCTACGAGCCTTCCGATCGAACCGGTGAGCTTATGAAAGGCATGGCTATGACGGTTATTCTCAGTAAAGATGAAAACATCGAACATATTATCGCCTACTTAACAAACCTCAATTAAGGGAAAGGAAGGATCCATGAGTAGCAAGTCCATGTTTTTTTTAGGAAAACAAAGTAAATGGTTGGTGGCATCTTGCTTGGGATGGGCGTTAGCATCAAGTGCCTTTGGAGCAGCCAAAGGTGATGCAGCAAAGGGCAAAGCTCTTTATGTACCATGCGCCCAGTGCCACGGAGCAAACGGTGAAGGGAAACCAGAAAGCACTCCAGTTGCTTTGAGAGGCCCTAAGCTTTCCGGGCAACATGCCTGGTACCTTGTTGAATCTATTGGTAAATACAAAAACGGCCATCGTGGAGCTGATGCAAAGGATACCAGTGGTGCCATAATGAAGGGTATGGCAGTTCTGTTAGCAAACGATCAGGCCATTGCTGATGTTGTGGCTTATATTGGAACCTTGAAATAGTCCCTCATCAGTGCTTCAAGCTAAGAAGCACTGCTTTCTTTCATTCATTTCTCAACTCATTATTTTCCTAGCGCTTGCTATGTCTATTCTATGTAGAGGTTCAAGACCTTGTCAGAGAATGGGGCTTTTAGCAAGTTTTTGAGCCAATATGAAATTTTCATTCAGTAAATCCCCGCAGGTGTGTTAGGTTTTGGAGCTTTGTTGGCCTCAGAGGTTCTTTCAGCCGCTTTTGAGGGAGCAGATGAGAGTTTTTCATTTTATTTCCAGGCTATATAGTTCGATTTTTGCCCAAGGGAAATTTTTTTGATTAGGTAAAAACATGATCAAAACACTCAAGGATATTAACTGGAATCAGGTCTACTGCTTTTTTGAGGTTGCCAGAAAGCAATCGATGAAAGAAGCGGGAAAGCTCCTTCATATTTCTACGCCAACTGTTAGTGAGCAGATCAAAAAGCTTGAGAAAACCCTAGGGGTTAGCCTATTTAAGCGCCTGCCAAGAAAGATTGTTTTGACGACCGACGGAGAGGCGCTTTTTCATTGTGCGAAAGAGATGTTCGATGTTGGAGGAAGGTTCTTAGATACGATCTCTTACAATTCGATCGGTGGCTATGCTGTGCGGGTCGCAATCCAGGATTCCACCTCTGAGACCGTCGCTGCAGCATTTGTGTCTCAATACTGGGATCTATACGCCCCCTATGGGACTGTAAATACTGTCAGAGAGGTCTTTCCTGACCGGCTCATGGAAAAAATCTTAACCAATGAAGTTGATTGGGGGGTTTCTCTAGAGAAACCAAAGTCTTTGAAGCTAAACTTTGAAGAGATTGGCTCTTTCGAGATTTTGTTTTGTTGTTCGCCTAGAATTTATCGCAAATTTCGCGATAAAGAAGATATTCTTAGGACCATTCCATTGGCACGAAGTAGCTGGGACACGCAGACCAACCATGCTGTGGACGACTACCTGAGAGAGTACAATATTTTCCCTGATGAAATAATCGAGAGTGACCACAGTGAATTCTGCTTGGGCTTGGCCCAACGAGGCCGGTGCGTAGCCATATTTGCCAAAGACACCCTCATTAAATCCTTATGGGTGGACACGGTTAAAGCCTTTACCTTGGATAAACCCATTAAAATTAAGCTATATGCGGTTTGGGCGAAGGCTAGTGAGCGGATGATATCTATCAAGAAATTGCGTGAGCTCCTAAAAATGGACGGTAGCCCTGAGCAGATGAAAGACCCAGAGTTGCAGATTAAGGTTAGTGATATATCCCCCGAGAAACTCGTCTCTCCCTCAAGGGGTAAAAACCGCAATAGTTAGGTTTAGCCTAATTAAATTCCTCTACGGTTCCCAATTTTAAAACCATTCGCTATACTCCTGACTTATGTAGATTTGGTATTATTTCTACAAGAGTTACTTTCGTTAATAAATTCATAGGAGTATTCATGACTCAAGCGATTCAAACCATAGAGCTAAGTAAGCAGTTTGTTGAGCACGAGTCCCCCATAGATTGTTCGGAAAAAGCGAACAGAACCATCAACCCCCCATCCATTGGCCTTATAGCAACGCTAGGCCTGATTAGCTTGGCCGTATTATCACTCTATGCAAAGGTTTATCAGGAAACAAGCCAACACATTTGCGACTTTATCGCAAAGCATTTTTCCGGCTTTTACTCCGCAACCATGAATGTTTATATCCTTGTGTGCATGCTGCTCTTAGTGAGTCCCCTCGGGAAGGTGCGATTGAGTGCAGACCCAAATGAAAGGCCGCAGTTTTCTACCCTGAGTTGGCTTACCATGCTTTTTAGTGGAGGTATGGGAATTGGTCTGTTTTTCTATGGAGTCGTTGAGCCCTTATCCCACCATGCTTATACCTTCAAAGGAAATGCACAAATTGAAAAGACCCTGAGTTTGACTGTGTTGCACTGGGGCGTGCATCCCTGGAGCTGTTATGCGATGGTCGGGCTTTGCTTCGCATTCTTTGCATATTGTAAGAAGCAGCCCTTTTCAATTCGTTCGTGTTTGCCAAATATGGGGAAAAAAGAAAGCATTCTTGGAAACTTGATTGAGGCTGCCACCGTGATTTGCCCTGTCGTGGGAGTCGCTTCTTCCTTGGGTTTAGGGGCAATGCAAATATCCCAGGGACTTGGTTTTAGCTTTGGGCTAGATGCTGGTTTAGGCCTTGAGCTTGGTGTGATCGTGACGATTACGATCGTCTCGACCATGTCGGTTGCCTCGGGAGTCGATAAAGGTATGAAATTTTTGAGTAACCTCAATATTTTCCTGGCTTTCATCCTACTCTCCTGTATCGTCCTTTTCATCTCACCATCTAAAGTATTTAGCGGCCTATCAAAAGACTTTGTGACCTACTTTAGTGAGCTTTGGTCAAACACAGTGTGGTCTACGGGCCATGATTACCTTGCGGAAGGCAGCCCCCTAAATTGGACCACCTCCCATTGGTCATCATGGATTGCATGGGCACCTTTTGTAGGGATGTTTATCGCAAGAATCTCTAAGGGTAGGACCATCCGCGAGTTTATACTCGGAGTGGTTGCCGTCCCATCCATCGTGAGCGTCGCTTGGTTTTCCCTATTGGGGCGATCTAGTATCGAAATCTTTGGAGTAGACGTTGCAAACGTTAGAGAGCTGATTGATCACAACCTCTCCACAGCATTTTTTATGTATCTTAGTAAGTTTTCAGGAAGCCTCGTGTTGTACGGTCTTGCAATTATTTGCCTAAAGCTCTTTTTTATCACATCTAGCGATTCTGCCGCCTTGGTTATCGCAACCACTGCAGTAGGTGGTGAGAAGCCAAGTAAAAGAGCTAAGGTTTATTGGTCTTTAGCCATTGCTGTACTCGCTGTGGTTTTTATGGTCAGTGGTGGACTGCAATCAATGCAGGTGGTTACCATTGCTTCTGCGATTCCTTTTGCCAGCATAAGCCTTGCTATGATCGTTTACTTAGTATGGCAATTGCATAAGCACCATTCCTCAAGCATGCCTTCCCATAAAAGTTAAGCCTCCTCTACACTTCTTAGCTTTTCCTCCGATGTTTCCTTAAGGGGCCAGAGTTTTATTTTGGTTCAGGAGATTCTTATCTGATGCAAGTTATCACTTAAGGTAACTCCAAATAAATGTCCTACCCATTGATGGTTAATTTTAGTACAGTTCTGGCCTGTGATTGCGCACTC
>JABSRF010000283.1 GCA_013215275.1 Oligoflexales bacterium
CATCCGTTTCTACCAAAATATAGCGTTCTGATCACACATGAATAGTGGGTAGAATATTTATTTGGAGTTACCTTAGTCAAGGTATCATCAAAGTCATAGAGAGCAGCATTTCTGGCTTGGGTAGAGCTATCATATCCGCGAGTAGCTTGAACTGCATCCAGAGGTGAGTCTTTAGGGAGTTCAACCCTAGGTAAGGAACGGTAGTAAAAACCTCCATCAAGCCTTAGGAAGCCTGCTTGGGTCAAATAGTCATCGACGGCTTTGACAAAAGGCTGTGCAGTTGTCTTGGTGGCTGAGGCGGGAGTTTCAACTCCATCAATTTTAAAGCTTAAGGAATTTTTTTGTTTAGTTGCCTCTAATACTTTTTGGATGTCGGCAACTGCGCTAGTGGGTTCCCTCGACTCAAGTTTATACACTGGTGTGTAGAGGTCTCTTTCAGGCCGTTTTACATAGCCAACCACAGGAGGAGGTTTTTGTCCTTTAGGCAAGTCAGGCTCAAAGGACCTTCCCCCGCTTGGAACATTCTAAACAAAATCAGCAGCGGTGCCACCTAAAGATCTCGTGAAAGCCCTAGCAGCTTGGGCTCCTACCGTTAGGTTTAACTCGCCTGCTGTCTCACCTATAATGTAAAAAACTTTGACCTGGTTATAATCTACTCTAGGCTGAATGCCACCTGTGCTTGCAGCTTGATTTTCATAAGAACGATCTAGCTGCTGTGGAGTGTCTTCCTGGTGAGGACCTGTTCTTTTTCTTGCGCAAGATATTGTCAGGTTTATAACAACAATTAGAATCAATATGCTTTTGTAAACGAGCACCGCATTCTCCTGTATTTCGAGTAAGGGAAACTGAGATTAAATAATGTTATTATGTCAAAAATTTACAGTTAGGTCGCTCTTAACAGCTTTGCTATCCCTAATAGATTCGTTCAAGTAAGGCAGTGGGTGTATCGTAAAAAAGAGATCAATGGCTCACTAGATTTGGAGGGCCTTATTCGGAGGCGCATTTTTAGGTTCTGCCGCAATGCTAGATTCTTCGATCTTTAAGCAAAAATTTCATAAGCTATGATCTAACTTTGCTTTTAGCTTATCTGTTAAGAAAGTTAGATTAGCAAAGGTTTGATTTGATTGAGAGCCTTTGCTCTATGAGAAATAGAAGCATGCTCTTCAAGGCTCATTTGTCCAAAAGTTTTTTCGAATCCTTCCGGTTGGAAAACACTATTGTAACTCCTTTTACCGTGCTTAGTATCGCCCTTAGCAGGAACCAACTGTCCTGAAAGGGTGCCTGTTTTGACGGTAATCGATTTCCCAGGAACACAGTAAGCTGCATAGCAGGTCGTTGAGACTCTGAAGTTTTGATACTTTCGAGCTAGTTCGTAGAGTCCTGTATCATTGACTGAATAGAGAAAGTCCTTAATATACGGCCCTGGAAAACCGTTGAGTGCTTCCATTTCAAATGTGACATCTTCAACAATAAATGGCTCATCAATCAGCTTTTCGACAGATTTAGCTTTTTCGAGAATGATGTCGTTGGGAGCCCCTTGAACTTCTGGAATATCGATATGGATCTGTTCAGGATTGAGTGGTGATAACACAAGCTTGGCTTCAGCAAATTTTCCTGGGTTTGAGGTAACGTAAAATATTTTTGACATTGACAATCCTTCGATGCGAAAAATTCGAGGTCCTATTCAATTAATTGCCATCCACATTTAATAGTCCATATAAAAATATGAGGCAACTAGAAAATAAAATGAGCATTAAAGAGGGGAGTTTATGGACGGGGTTTCCACTAATTCGAACTTAATGAATGACCGAAAAATCGCTTCCAATTAGGGAGAGGGAGGTCTGTCCTCGCCAAAAATTTCTGCCAGCAGTTACCAAAAAATGAGCTTTTTTTGCCCCTTTTAACTCCTCATAAACTTCATTAAAGAACATGATTTTATAGCTATTTTCATGCTTAATACTCACTGCGGTATGCCTTGGCATTCCAGTTTTTTTATCGTTGTAAAAAACGGTGGATTCGATCTCAGCCTCTAGGTGGAATAGTGGTTCTTCGAACTGATGTCCGAAAGGTCGAAGGTGCTCAAGGTGGTCTGTGAGGGGGAGATCTAGAAGATCGTCACCGATGGTGAAGTCGTAGGAAATGCTACTTTCCCAAAGCTGAGGCCGCTCTATCTTAATCTTATGTGCGTGAGCTTCAAGAGCTGTGCGGATAGCATCTTCGTTTACAGGATCAAATGAAAATCCCCCAGCCGCGCTATGTCCACCGAACTTGCCAAAAAGTCCCGAAGCTGCAGCCATTGCATCAGTGACATCGAAATTAGGGATAGACCTGGCTGATCCTTTACATAGGTCATCCTTTTTCTGAAACAGCCAAACCGGACGCCAAAACTCTTCAGCAATCTTACTTGCAGCAATCCCCACGACTCCCTGATGCCAATCTCCTCCTAGGAATAAGATAGGCTTATCGAGGTAAGCTTTTGCCATCTCTCTTGCTTCTTCTACGATGCTTTTCTGAATAAGCTTACGCTTCTCATTGCAAATTCCCATATGCTTAATCAGGGGCTCTGGGTCGCCGCCAATAAAAGCAGCGATCACTTTGTTGGCATGCTCAAGCCGCCCCACTGCATTGATGCGGGGGCCTAGGCGAAAACCAACATCTCGTTCATCCATGCTTTGGTTTTGAATTGAGGAAGCGGCAATCAGTTTTTTGAGAACAGAACGCTCACTACGTAACAGAGCAGCTACGCCATGTTGGGCAAGCTTATGGTTGACTCCATTAAGCGGGACTACGTCACAAATGGTAGCCATACCTGTTAATGCCAAAATGTCCGTCCACACTGATGCTGGCGGGTTTAGGACTTCTCCCAATTTTCTCAGCAAAACAAAGGTGATACCACAACCACAAAGCTCTTGATAAAGAGGGTCTGGGTGCATTTTGGGGTTTAAGATAATGCAATCTGGCATTTTATCGGTCTGGATCTTATGATGGTCTGTGCAGATAAAATCTACCCCGACCTCTTTGCACCAGCTCGCTTCCTCGTTTGCTGTGATCCCAGTGTCCATTGTGATAATGAGATCGGCCTTTTCGTTTTGGACTAGGTGCTTAACTGCGTTGAGGTTGACTCCATAGCCCTCAACAAACCGATCAGGGATATAAAAGGTGAAGTTGTCATAGCCAATACTTTGTAAAAACCATATCCAACTCACGCAACTCATGGTGCCATCAACATCATAGTCGGCATATAGAGCGATCCTCTTCTTATTTTTTATTGCCTTTAACAGGACGTTGAATGCGGCGGTTAGGCCATAGTCACCATACTTCAGCTGGTCAATGGCGGTGAATTCTCGATTCTGCTGAATCTGGAGGGTTAAGTCATGGTAATTATTTGGCTTGCTTGATGCACGAGGCTTCCAGTGTTTGAATCGGTAACCCATGGTATCCTTTTACTTTTATGACAGCACTTGGTTTAAGGGTGGGGCTTAACTATACGGCTTTATTTGAAAATAGCGTATGCTCTTTACGCCGTAAAGGCAGCACTATACAGCATGTCGAGGATCGTTCCATTAGAAAAAGTCGGCAGCTTTTGTAAGTTCACGCAAGAGGCTAAATTTCTTTTTTTTTGTCCGATAGAGCCAGAAGCTCAAGAAGAGCGGTGACTTTGCCCCTCAATGAGCTGCATATGAGCATCTTATACAGGTGAAAGGTTGTGGTCGCTTTAAGGAAAGCTAGCAAAAAACAACCACAAATGAAGGAAGTTAGGCTTAGGTTCTGCAAGCTTCTTGCTCGCGAACAAGAAGCGATTGATGCCTTTATTGCCAAGAATATTTCCGCCGATAAAACTGCAGTAGATCAGCAGTTTAACCCTCAATCTCCCAATGAAAAACGTGCAGGGGTTCGGGTCTTTTTGAACAATTTCCAAGTTAAGGTTAATATTGCAGCAAGCCCCACGATTAAAGCTCAGTCTTTTGATAGTGAGCTTGCAGATCTCTCAGGCGGAGGCTGCTGTATCCGGGTTGCTCAGGACGTGAAGCTCACCAAAAATAGCAAAGCTAGTATTTCCCTAGACTTTATCCTCCCTGGGCTTACGACGGAGGTTGAGATCTTGGGATTGCAGTACGACGACTAGAAATATAATTTTTCCCTCTAGCTTTTTCAAAAAACCTGCCATAACTAAATGCTGAATTTTTTTCACACGGTATGGAAAGGTATTCTTATGAGAGAAGTTTTGAATTCCCCAAATTTACCAGCACCTCAGTTTCGATATAGTGCGTTGATCAAAGCAGGTCCCTTTTATCACACAGCTGGTATGATTGCACTGGATATGAAGACCCAAAAAATGACCCCGGGTAGCTACGCAGAAGAAACCACGCGAATTTTAGAGAACCTAACAAATGCGCTTCCTGATTTTGGTCTTAGTTTTGAGAATTTAGTTTCTGCAAAGGTTTATGTTACCGATCTCAGTGAATTCCCAAAGGTTAATCAAGTTTGGGAAAAATACTTCCCTGAGGGTGTTACCCCACCAACCCGAACTTCCATCGGGGTTGCTTCGTTACCTTTGGGAGCAAAAGTAGAGATGGAGTTTGTTCTCTATAAACCTTGATGGGTCATAAAGAAATTTGCCCATCTTGATGAAGCTTTTTTCAATAAGAGCTTACAAAACGCCCGAAGTAATAGGGGTATAGAGCTCTTTTCTATCTTTTCTGGGTAATATGGTTCAATCATAAGTGACCGATATTTTAGTTTCAATATTACAGCAGGTTACGCACTATCTAAGACTTCCAGTGTTGACGGTCT
>JABSRF010000284.1 GCA_013215275.1 Oligoflexales bacterium
AGTGCGCAATCACAGGCCAGAACTGTACTAAAATTAACCATCAATGGGTAGGACATTTATTTGGAGTTACCTTACCTCAAATCTTTGGAAGATGTGGATGTGGGAATTATTGAAAAATTGATCAAACTTGGCCTCAAAGACTTAAAGAAAAAATATGAGACTAGTTATTAGCTAATCAATCAATAAGGAATTCAAGGACAGTTGAATGCACTATTGTTTAAGCTTACATTCGGCCAAGCTTCTCGGTACCAGTCTTTTAGCCTATTGATAATCGAGCAATCGACCCCCGAATCTATATACCTTGGGATCACCCAATAGATCTTTTGTGCATAGTGCCTGGTTTTTCCTGAATACTGAGAGCTTAAAGAAGGCATATCGCTCGTCTTAAGGGAAATTGGATCGAGCCATTTATGCTCTCCTGAATTATTGCTACTACGACGTTTCCACCGATCTAAGCTGTTTCTGGACTTATTCATTTCTTTTAAGAACTGTTCAAGCTGCGCTTCCACTATCCAGGTCCCTAGATTTGCTTGCCTACTGTTTAACAGCTCAGGCATCTTTCCAATTGATAAACCTTGAGTGCTATTGCGGTTATCCGCTCCTAAAAACCCCCAAGGCCCCATGGCACGCATATTGAACCCTTCTTTGTCATTGGGAGTGAAGACCTCCACCCGAGTTCGCGTTTGGTACATAACGTTAGAAGAATAATAAAAACGAACCGGCTCCATAATGTTGGAAGATTGACTTGCTCGAAGTATAAACTGGGGCTGGTAGTTATAGTCCACTGGTACCACGTCCCTTGAGGTTGCGATCCCTGGGTTGATAACTTGCTGGAGCTGATACCAAGAAGTGGACTCAAACACACCGGTTTCCCTTTGCTGACCAGAGAAGTTATAACAGGTCCCATTGTTAAAATAGCAGCCAGTAAAGTGAGGTGGGACCTCAAAAACGTTGTACTGACGACCCAGCCACTGTCGGTCTCTGGGCTGTTCCTCAGCTGGGATGATATCTTTAGCAATGCCTTGTAAATCAAATTCGTGATGAACTTCGAAAAACTTGACGGCTAGCAACCTTGCTAAACTCGTTGCTGCTAGCTCGCGATGCACCCCATTTTTCAATCCATTTTTAAAGGCATTGCCTTCATCGCTACGCCAATGATTTTTGACAGAAGAGCCTTCCTCTAAAAACAGTCGAAAGTTGAGCCAAAACTTATGAAGCTCAGAGAATAGCTTGGTAGCAGTGAAGTTGCCATTAGCTCCCTCCAGATAGTTTCTCAGGCCTTGGTAGCCCTTTTTGGGATCCCTAGTCTTGTTGGGATTATTGTAATAATCATTTCTGCTGAAGCAATCTTTCGGATGACAAAGAGGTAACCAATGCTTCCAATCAGGTAGCTGAAGGGCAAGGGCTTGAGTGGCAGTATTCCACATTTTATCAGAATCAAAGTAATCTTGAACCTGTGCTTTGGTGATGTTGTTTTTCCTCCCAAACATACCTATGAGCATATCACTATCTTGCTCAAGCACAGCATCAAGCCCTGCCCCTGCGGCCCATTCATGGACTGGCCTCTGAGCAATGGATGGGCCTGGCTGATAAGGTGGGTTCCATGGCCTACCGTAACGCCCAACTTTCTCCTTTGAACTCGACAAGTTTCTAATGTAGGACGCTATCTTTTTGCCTTCATCCTCCGTCAAACCATGAAATTTTGATCGTTCAATAATGGATTCATTGGAGTAAGCAAATATTTCAAGATCGCGACCGTCATGGGTGTGGCAATCTGCACACTTGGCATTGATTCGCGACCTAACTCCTATTTCATGGTTATACCAGTTCCCCTTGCCCTCCAAGTAATGACTCCAAAGAGGCGCATTTTTCCAAAGCACTTCTCCAGCCTTGATTTCATTCATATCAGAGTAAGGTGGCTCCCAACTATTTGGATCATCCAGAACAAACCAGGAGTTGTCCAATAGGTTTCGGCCCTGTTGGTCTTTTAGATTAAACTCAATAATCCGGTATCCTATAGAAATGCCGTCAGAGTGGTTGAACCTAAATTCCACCAGGTTTTGTCCCGCATGAAAGCTATTTTCCACGTTAAATTCTAAACGCATGGTACCGTACCCCCCATGCACCATACCTCCACGCCTTTTTGCCCCTTCTTCGATTTCCACAGAATCATGGTTTAAGCTAAGCCAAGCACCATTGTTTACCCGAACCGAGGCCTTATCTTCATATCCAAGATTATTGATCCTCAAGTACATAGCTTTCACACTGGAAGCCGTAGCAGCAGAAAGCTCAATGGACTGCTGCACAAGCTTTCCTTCTTCACCGATCACTTCGATAGGTAACTTAATACGAGCTTGTTCATCGCCTGTTTCAGGATCATCGTCCTGCTCATCTTCATAGATTGGAAGCAACTCTAAATCAAAGGAAAGATCGCTAGAAGTTGGTAAGACTTGTTTGACAAGCACTGCAATTGTATTCGGACCCTCATCAAAATAACTAGAGTCTAGAACAAGCTTGGCCCTTTCGTTGTCCGTAGACTGTTTACTAGCATAGGCCTCATGAGCGGTACCATTTTCCATATATTTTTTGAGAACTTCAGCGCCATTAACCCAAACAGCAGCTCCATCGTCATGCAGTAAATCTAGGTGAACTGCGTACAAGCCTTCGTTGATGCTAACTTTTTTCCTAAAGTAAGCTGAAGGGCTTCCACCACTCACGGTGGTGGCTTCATCTCCATCTCCGTAACCAAGCTGACCGTTGCCAAGTGGCCATGCTCGATCATCAAATTCTTTTGTCATCCAATCAGCACCTGGATCTACATTTTCTGCGTGGTAATGCCAGCTTGACCCAAAAGGGATAGACTGCGGTAGGCTTGGGTCAGGATTGTCAATTCCATCATTGATTGAGACTAAGTCAAAGTAAGAGGGGCTATTGTCATCAATAAAAACACAAATAGAATCGTCACTCACATCCCTAGTGGACCAAGGAGTCTCGCAAAGAGAGGGTGCCGAAGTTTGGCTTCCGGGACTAGCTTTAAACCGAATATCCGCTAGTTGTATGTAGGGAGCCCCAGAGTTGTGGATATCAAAGAACATATATGAACGATAGGGGGTGTTATTTCCTGTCAACAAGAACTGCTTTTCTTGGTGCCGCTGCTCAAAAACAACACCTTCAACCAGGCTCAGCTCCACCCAAGAGCCCACCTCATCTGGGTTATTTGATGCCAGCAATAACCAGCTGCTGGGATCCCTACCAGGGGCATCATTAGCTGAGGTCAAATAGTACTCTTCTAAGATGAACTCACTCGGAAAATCAAACCTTATATGACTGATTGGAGCCTTATGGAGCCATTTAGAATCTGAGTTATTATCATAGATATTTTCAATGCCCTCGCTACCATTTGCAGCATCGAAATAATCTCCCGCTGCCATGATGGCTGCTTGATTTATCATATCCCTTGTCTGTGGAGGGTAGTCATCTTCTTCCTCTTCATTTTGAATAAGATAGATTTCAACCTGGTCTAAGTTAGTCCCTGTGCTGCGATCTGCATTGACTATCAAGGAACTTAGGCCTTCACCCAAAGTATCGATGACGATTTCCTCTGTGACCCATTCTGACCATGAGGGAGGTTCGGAAGCCGAAAACGCCAGTGGATATCGATTGTCCCCAATCACATTTTGATTCGCTCCTGCTCCGTTTACTATCAGGCTACTAGGCCGCGAATCTCCTCCTCCGTAGTGAAATACGAGGCGATATAGCCCTGGATCATAGTTGAGCCCACTCCACTCTACATAGGACCCAAGAGTACCGAAATCTGCAAACCCCTCTCCTCGGTATCCTGGGTGGTTTTGTTGCTGGGAAACATTGTAACCAATAGCATTTTCAGCCTGAAGGACGCCTTGGGTTTCAGGAGGCTCTGGCTCTGGCAGAGAAGCTGTCAGAACCACTTTGATTTGGTCAAGGCTTGGACCAGGGCTCTTGCCGTCAGCAGCGATACTTATTGACCGAATAGGAACTTCTGTGAGGAATTCATCGGTCGTTTCTGTCACCCAATTAGTCCAAGCTCTGCTGCCTTGGACCTCTAGTTTTAGATCAATTTCTAAATCATTATTTATGATCAGCGTCGAAGGCCTATCATCACCACTTCCATACCTTACTTCAATGACATAATAACCAGCTGGATAGTCAACATCCCAAGTTACTGAAGAGTCACTTCCCTTATAGTCAGCAAAACCTTGACCATAAAAACCTATCTTATTCGTCGCGACATCCACACGATTTAAGATGGCATCTTCTGCTTGAAGAGTACTTAAATCTGCCAAACTATAGGAAAGCAGCTCTTCATTTATGACCTTATCTTGTGCTGAGCTAAGCTTAGCATTGCTTTGGAAGTTTACGTCATCCGAGCATGATACCAACAAAAATAATAGAAATAATGATACAGTCCTCATAGGCTATCTCCTTGCTTATTACATGCAACTGCTCTGCACTTACTTTGTGATTAGAACAATGCATACTTTATATTTTTGTTTTGATTCCTCTATTCTCAGCAGCTCGCAATTGTTTTACTATTGAGGTCACAACTTGCGGTGCTCCAAAACCCACTCGGCAAAAACAAGCGATCAAATGAACTATTATTTAAAAAGCGATTGTTTTTTAAGACATTGTTTTACTTATGCAAACTTATAAGTTTATCTTTTTATATAGTGGACCCCGTTTTTAGGACCATTTGATAAGTAAAACTCCTAAATGTAACATGCTGAATTTACATAAGGAG
>JABSRF010000285.1 GCA_013215275.1 Oligoflexales bacterium
GCTCAAAAGGCTATCAAAACCCATTTGCCAAAAAACCTCAATTTTACCATTTAAAAGATCGCTTGATTAGGGACTAGTTGTTGGGCATATTTTTGCATCTGGGTTTAGAAACAATAAATGGCGTGAAATAATGGGCAACGATGGTCTAGACTTATGTGAAATGAATCATTACACCGGAATCAAATCTCAGATCTATGGCATGCTTGGGGGAACCGTCCTTTTCTGGACTAGGTCTATTAAGGAGTGCGAAGAGTTCATTCAAAAAGGCATCACCTCAGGAAAAGAGTATGGTAATCTTCTCTGGACAAACTACTGTGCCAGTATGTATTCTCTTCTTGCTAGCTTTTCTTCCCTCAATGCCATCACTTATCGAAAACACCTGCTAAAAACAATACACGAAGCAGAAAAATCTAATTGTCAAGAAGTTATCATCACCCAAAAAATTCATCTGCAGATGCTGGGGATGTTACAAGGAGAGGGATGGGAGTTTGACTTTGATCTCAAAATGGTTAGGGATTTCCCAAGGCAAACGATCATATATGTTGTTGCCAAACTAAAGACAAACTGCCTGCTTAAAGATTATAAACAAGGGATGATTGAGCATGAGGAGAATAGCAACTACTTTAACCCCAACCCTGAGTTTACCCCAACCCCAAGCATCGTAGAGTATTACCTATACCTTGGTTTACTATGCCTTAAGATCTTGACGATTGATCCCTCTTGGAAAAAATCTCTTATTAAAAGCTCGATAAAAAAATCCATTAAACAGTTCAAAAAATTGGGCAACCTTATCGCCTGCTAATTTTCAGCAACATCTTTATTTGCTTCTAGCGGAAGACTACCGTAGTCGTAAAAGGTATCTTGAAGCCGCACAGTATTATGACTTAAGCATAGCATGTGCCAAAGAGCACAAACATATTGGTATTTGTGCCATTGCAAATGAACGAGCAGCTGAGTACTACTTATCTTTCAACCACAATAAGTCCGCAGGTATTTATTGCCAAGAAGCCAAGTATTACTTTAGGAAATGGGGTCTAAATTGTAAGCTACATCAACTGGATCAAGAATACGGATATTTAAGCAAGGCATTAAATGAATTGATATCACAGGGAAAAGATACTGCAAAGTCTTCTGATTCATACCTTGGGAAGGACTCATCACTTGTAACTACCAGTAAACAGGCACTAGATTATGCCTCCTTGATTAAGTCATCACAAGCGTTATCTTCTGAAAAGACCTTAAAGGGCTTAGTCACTACCCTAATGCATACCTTAATGGAAAATATTGGAGCTTCAAGAGGGCTTTTATTTCTGCTGCGTAATGAGTCAAGTGAGCTTTACTGTGAAGCTGAAATCGATAATATCAATCAAACTGAGAAAATATTTTCATCTTCACCTTTGAATGACACTAGCCCATGCCTAGTCACTATGATTCGGTTTGCAATGAGAACAATGGAAGTGACCGTACTAAACGATGACAACCTCTTTCAGTTTGCTACTGGTGACTATTATAGGCAGATTCAACCTAAATCTGTCATTTGCTCTCCTATCATATCTGGAGGCAGGCTGCTAGGAATCATCTATTTGGAAAATAGGCTTGTTGAAGGAACTTTCACCGAGGATCGCCTAAAGATAACCAAGATTATTTCAGCCCAAGCAGCGGTCAGCCTTGAGAACATAAAACTATACGAGAACCTTGAATATAAAGTGATGGTTCGAACCAGGGAACTAGCTGAGAGAACCAACGATATCAAAAAAATACTACAGAATCTAAAGCAGGGCATTTTCACGATTACAAAGGACTTGAAAATCCACCCCGAATATTCAAGCTACCTTCATACCATCTTCGCTACTGAAGAGATTGCTCATTTGGATGCAACTCACTTTTTGCTAGGGCGCTCTACACTAGATGCTGACACTATTTCAAAAATCAAGAATTCTCTTATCACAATGATAGGAGATGAAATAATCAATTTTGAAATTAATCAGCATCTGCTACCAAAGGAAGTTATTCTCCTTCCAGATAAAAAAACCCTAGAAGTTGATTGGGAGCCAATCACCAACAAAGAACAAACCGTTGAAAAAATGCTGGTCATCATCAAAGATGTATCGGAACTAAGGAACATTAGGGGTAAAGCCAAAGCAAAAGAAACTGAACTAAATGTAATTGGTGAACTCCTCAACAATAAACCTGAGTCGCTTGCCTTTTTCTTTCAAAATTCAAAGGAGCTTTTGTCAGAGTGTAAGCAGAAGCTTGAAACCCCACAGATGACCCGTGAGGATATTAATATTATCTTTCGAAATATTCATACGATCAAGGGAAATTCCAGAGTTTTCTCTCTATCTTTAATTTCAGAGGCAGCTCATATTGCTGAATCATTTATAAGAGACATTAACACGCTGTCACCTTCGTCATTTGCCTTACAAAATCTATCTAGCGAGTTGAATGATATTGAAGTGAATTTAGGAGTTTATGAATCTTTGTTCAAAAACAAACTCCAAGGATTCAACCATGCAAAATCTCCTGAATTGACCTTATTACTGCAAGCAGAAAAGGTTCTCTATAACAGAACTCCTTTTGAAAAGAATGATAATTCGCTAAATGCATGCCGAGAACTCTCTGATTTATTTAGACAAAGGTCTCTAATAAGCTTGCACCAGATATTGGATGACCTGATAGAGTCTTTACCGGAACTAGCAGTGGAACTTAAAAAACCAGCACCGTACCTGGATATTGAGCACGGTCATGTCCCTTTAAATATCAGCCAAATAACCATGTTGAAGGATGTTTTCATGCATTGCATCCGCAATAGCCTTGATCATGGAATAGAGCCTCCAACAGAACGTATAAAGAAACAAAAGTCACCAGTTGGAAAAATAAGAATTAACTATAAACAAGACGATAAGCAAATTAGATTTTTCATCAGAGACGATGGTAAAGGACTAAACCTGATGTCTATTCGTGAAAAAGCAATCAGTGATGGCTTAATCACCGCACAAGCAGATGAAGAATCGATCGCGGGCCTTATTTTTAATCCTGGATTCTCTATGGCTGGTGAAGTCACGCAAATATCCGGTCGGGGCTATGGAATGGAGGCTATCAGGGGATTCCTTGCCAACATTGGGGGTACAGCTGACATTAAATTCATTGAAGGCAACTGTGACTTTGGTTTCCGCGCCTTCGAGTTAGTCCTCACGGTACCCATCCAAAAATCCCAACTTAGTACCCAAGTTGCCTAAACTAATGGAGGACTAGGTCTCATACTTTCCAAGAATCTTATTGATAAGACCGCTAGATTTGGCTTCTTTTAACACGGCATCATAGGATTTTTTAACTTTTTCAATCCCTGGATAACTTGAATTACGTACAAAGCCATTGTAATAGAAACTGCTCTTAACAGGCTTTGGTAGTCGCGTAATCTTCTCACTTTTCTTCGATAATTTGGCATGATGCATAGCAACAAAACGATTCAATAAGACTAAATCAACCTTATTCTTGAGCAAGTTATGAATCTGCATACTATTGCGATGCTCATACACAGGCTTCATGACCCCTTCATCGATTGCATTCCAAAAATCCAACGTATAAGCGAACCCATGAGTCACACCTACTCGCGCTCCCTTTAAGTCAGCTAAGCCTTTGTTGTATTGATATTTATTCTTTTGGGAATCCAAGACAAAAAAGTACCAATCCATCTTTAGATGTGGTTCTTCTGAGAAATCCAAATAGCGCTCTCGATCACCTGTTTTAGAAAAGCTAAGTATCATGTCTGCTGACTTCTCTTGGTAGATTTTTTTAAGGCCAGGTGATGATTCAAGCAAGATTATCTTATAAGAGATCATTAGTTTCTTAAAAATATGGTCAATGATGTCGACATCGATCCCACTGATCTTTTTATTCTCATCATAAAAACGCAAAGGTGCTTCAGGGATTCCAGCGACCCTGAAAACTTTTGCATGCAGGATATTAGGAGATAACATTACAATTAATAGGGAGATGTTTATCCAGTTTTCGGCCTTCATAAATTCTCCTATAGTTTTAATTCCTAACACGCTATTTGCCGCATAACCCTTGCCACTCGATCATCTACCATTCCAAAAACTCAGGGTACGCAACCTTTCGCCTCTTAGCATGAATCATCAATATTTTTGATAAAATGTTACCACACCTGAGCTTATTCAAAAAGATTCTTCATTGAGTTTGACTAACTGCGTGCGATTTCGAAAATATCGCGGTTTTCGAAAATTTCTCTATCTCCTCCATTTAATCCAACCTTAAATATTGCTAATGCAAGTTCGGTAGATTTGATACTAAGACTTGGGCCAAACAACTTAATCAAAGGATAAAGAAACCTCGAGACTTTGTACATGAAATTGGGCTCATTTCTGGGAGCAACGGGATAAATATAGGCAGGTCGAAAGGTATAAAAGCTTTTTAAACCCGTCGCGGAAAGCCTATTCTCAATAGCTCCCTTGTCATTTGCAAAGACGATTCGACTTTTCTCGCTACGGTCAGCGCCATTGCCACTAAGGAGGAAAAACGTAAATTACTTATTTTTTAAAAGAGCAGATTTAGCCAAAGCCTCTGGATAATCGACCGTGATTTGCCTAACTAGATCCCGATCAACAGCACCGGAATACACACCTAAGCAATAATAGATAACATCCAAGCCCTCAAACTCAAAAGAGACGCTGTCTAGACCCTAATCAAGCGATCTTTTAAATGGTAAAATTGAGGTTTTTTGGCAAATGGGTTTTGATAGCCTTTTGA
>JABSRF010000286.1 GCA_013215275.1 Oligoflexales bacterium
TGCTCAAAAGGCTATCAAAACCCATTTGCCAAAAAACCTCAATTTTACCATTTAAAAGATCGCTTGATTAGGGTCTAATGCGAGGGATGACAAAACATGCTAGGTATCAATAAAGGCGGCAAACTTTTTACTACGTGATGGGTGTCTCAGCTTTCTAAGTGCTTTTGCCTCAATCTGTCTAATACGCTCACGAGTTACACTGAACTTCTTACCTACCTCTTCCAAGGTATGATCAGTGCTTTCTCCAATGCCGAAGCGCATACGAACGATTTTCTCTTCACGTGGTGTCAGGGTGGCCAAAGCCTTTTGGGTTTGGTCAGTCAAAGAGCAAGAAATCGCCTTGTCTGTGGCTGATACGCTAGTATTGTCCTTTAACAGGTCACCAATGCTAGAGTCTTCTTCTTCGCCGATCGGAGTCTCAAGGGAGATTGGCTGCGCAGCAATTTTCATGACTTTGTGCACCTGGCTAACAGCAATTTCCATACGTGCAGCAATCTCTTCAGGAGTTGGCTCTCGTCCAAGCTCTTGGACCATCAAGCGGCTTGTGCGGATGAACTTATTGATGGTTTCGATCATATGCACTGGAATTCTAATGGTACGAGCTTGGTCAGCAATTGCACGGGTGATGCCCTGGCGAATCCACCAAGTTGCGTAAGTAGAAAATTTATACCCGCGTCGGTACTCAAACTTTTCCACAGCCTTCATAAGACCAATATTTCCTTCTTGGATGAGATCCAAGTATTGGAGGCCACGGTTAGAATACTTTTTAGCGATTGAGACGACAAGCCTCAAGTTTGCTTCGATCAACTCTCTTTTGGAAAGCTCAACCTCATTCTGGATTTGAGTTAGCTCGAAGTATGCTGTAGTAAGCACGTCAGCATCTAGCAGAGTTTCCTTTTTACAAATCCTTTTGGCTTCTTGTAGGTTGCTGTAGCACTTTTGAATGCGCATCCATTGTCGCTCTGAGGCGGCAGATGGCATTGCTGCAGGCCTTGCTAATAACGCTTGCTCAAGCTCTCCTGTAGTCATACCTACTCGTTTTGCGTAGTACTGAAAGTCAGACTCGGCTTCGCGAATGGTCTGTACGTAATTGGTTAAGCACGCGATTGAGTTGTTAATCAGGTTTCTATTGATATTGAGCTCTTTTAAGCAAGCAAACATGCGCTCTTTACAGTCCTCGATACTTGCAAGGAGGGCATTGCTGTGAGGCTTTTTCTTTTGTGCATGCTTAGCGAATTCCTCGTAAATGTCGAGAAATTCCTGAGTTCCGCCTCTAATGCGAGAGTCCATTTCCTCTTCGTTAGCAGAGGTCTCGTCATCGTCAAAAAAGCCCTTAATCCAGCTTTTCATGCTCACTTCATTTTTGATGTATTTATCTGCAGTGTCATGAATCCGGCCTAAGCCAATTGGCAAGTCGATAAGGCGGCGAATGAGACGGTTTTCGGCTCCTTCGATCTTCTTGGCAATGACCACCTCACCTTCACGGGAAAGCAACTCAACGCGACCCATTTTGCGCAAGTATATTCTGACTGGGTCATTAGAGGCGCTTGTTGTGGCTGAAGTATTTGCAACCTTTGGGTTGGTGCCTTCTTCTTTGGGAGCTGCTTCTTCTTCTTCGCTAGAGTCGTCGTCATCGTCTAGTGGCTCTTCTTTCACAAACGAGCTACTTTCTTCCTCCTCATCGCGACTGTTTCTCATCTCATCGGAGTTTTCTTTTGATTTAGCATGAACGGGCTCGGGCCCGTGGACTACATCGTCATCAAGATCAGTGTTTTCGAGGTGGGTGTCTTCAATGTCATCGGATGTTGGCTCAGAGTCGTCACCCATTAAAAGATGTTCGTCACTGAGGTCTGAGACCATGTAAGAGGAGCTCTCTTCACAGTCATCATCCGCACCCTGCTCTGCTTGGTTTAGGTCTGATGGGTTAGGACCTTGAACCTCGCTACCGTTTAACTCTGCTTGAGCTTCTTCGGTGGCTGCATTTTCTTCTCGATTTTGAATGTTTGTCATGCCCTCATATCCTATAAAACGTTTAAGGTTTATTAAAACGTGTTAAACTCGCACACCGCCCATCTGATAGAAAATTTTCTTAAAAGACTTGCACAGCCTTTGTGCGGGAAAAAGAAGATACCCTATTCCCAGGAAAACTGCTACATGATCTGGATCAATTTAAGAGCAAGTCAAAGACAAACTCAAAAATGGGAGTCAAAGGATCACGTCGTATTCACCTAAGTTCCTATTTTTTAGTATTTATTTACTTAGCCAGGGAGCTTTGCTTATGGCGGACAAAGCGCTGACGGTGACTATATCATAAAAATATTGATAATGCACTTTTTGCGTTAAGTTTATCTTGCTTATGTAAAATTTTCTAATAAATTAAACTGTTTACCAGTAGCATTTGGTTGAATTCTGCTGACGCCCCATGCAAGGGGCTTAATCGTCGGATTTGAGGTGAGATCCTATAAATAGGACATAAATCTCAACTCTTACGGTGCAGGTTCAAGCTTTGATCGTTCAACTTCCTCCATGCACAGCTCAACTTGGTCAGTAGTAATGAAATCAATACCTTGAACTAGAAGTTGTCTGATTGTGGGTCGGTCGTTTACCGTCCAAATGTTAGTTAACTTTCCTCGACCTTGCAGATCCATGATTTGCTCTTCACTTAAAAATGCTGTTCCAAGGCCGTCAAAGCGTTCTGGTAGGGGTGAGTATTCGTCAGCTAAGAATATGATGGGGGCTTTTACTTGAGCCTCAGAAACTAAATCGAGGTCGTTGGCGGAGAAGCTGATGACCACCTTGTTTTTATTGTGATGCCTAAGTAGGTCGAGCGTTTGTGGTGAGGGAGTATCTTTGAGTTCTACAAAAAGTTTTGCGGTGCTGTGCCCGGTGGCCGAAAAAACTTCCTCAAGGCTTGGAATCTCCTCCCCATTCTGAAGCTCACAATTTTCTCGTATTTGTGCAAAGGATTGCTCCGAAAAAGGAGTTTCCAAGGCACAGGCTCTGCCCTTTTTGCTGCGAGCTGTGCGTTTTGGCGTTTTATCGTGATGGACGATGGCAACCCCATCTTGAGAGTGAACCACATCAAATTCAATTCCTGGAACCTTGACTGCATCTGCAGCCAAAATTGCTTCCACGGAGTTTTCTAGGTGTTTTGCACTATAGCCTCTATGAGCTACGCAAGATGTATGATGAGCGGTTTTTGCTGCGAGATCCGTACTGCTAAAAACCGAAAAGAGGCACGCTGAGCTGATAGCTGAAGCAAGTACCGAATGAGTGGTTTTCATGTTTTCTCCTTGATAGTTTCAAATCTCTAAAGCAGTAATCTATGCTATAATGAGCGAATCGAGAATCTAAAATTCGTAAGAATTTGATAAAGACAGGTGATATGAAAAAGTTTCTTCAAAATCTGTGCAATATACGGCTTGTTATGACACTGGTTATGGGTATAAGTTCTGGAATGCCTCTTCTGATCACCATAACACTGATGCAGGCTTGGGCTAAAGAAGCAGGGGTTGATTTAAAAACGATTGGACTTATGTCCCTTGTTGGTCTGCCTTACACCATTAAGTTTTTATGGTCACCACTCTTTGATCGCTTTACCATTCCTTTCTTAGGTCGCAGGCGTGGGTGGCTTGTGATCACCCAATTTTGCTTATTTTTAGCCATTGTATTGATGGGGTATAGCAAGCCGGAGCAAGGCTCCTTTCAAATTAGCTACTTTGTAATTTCTGCTGCTCTCCTCGCTTTTTTTTCTGCTAGTCAAGACATCGTCATAGATGCCTACCGAAGGGAAGATTTAAAAACCCTAGAGTTAGGGATTGGGTCGTCCTATTATATTTACGGGTATCGAATTGGGATGATCCTTAGTAGCTCAGGGGGCTTGATTCTATCAGACTACATGAGCTGGAAGCTAGTATTTATGGTCCTAGCTGGCTTTATGGTGATCATGATGGGGCTTACCCTAGCTTACAAAGAGCCAAAATTAGAGCAGGAGCCACCTAAAAACTTCAGAGAGTCAGTGATCGATCCCTTTATTGACTATTTTAAGAGAGACAAAGCAATTTTGATCTTGACCTTTATCCTTCTTTACAAGCTTGGAGATACAATGGCAAGTGCAATCAGCACGCCATTTTATCTAGAGATTGGTTACACGAAAACAGAAATCGGCTCTGTGGTAAAGCTTTTCGGATTCTGGGCAACCATTATTGGCTCCTTCCTGGGTGGAAGCCTTATACTTAAGTATGGTATTAGGCGTTCATTATGGTGGTTTGGGTTTTTACAGATGGCCTCAACTGCAGGCTTTGCGTTGCTTGCTATTGCTGGAAAGCACATTCCTTTATTGGCGGGAGTAATCGCTTTTGAAAATCTTTCTGCTGGTATGGGGACCGCTGCTTTTGTTGCATTTATGGCAAGCATGACTAATAAAAAGTATACGGCTACTCAATATGCCTTATTATCCAGTCTTATGGGGGTTCCTCGGGTTTTAGTCGCATCTCTAACTGGCTTTATGGCACAGTATCTAGGTTGGTTTTACTTTTTTGTAAGCTGTACCTTAGTTGCTATTCCAGGAATGTTGTTGCTGCTAAAATTTAGAGATAAAAATGAGGATGAACTTCTTGAGTCTGCTTCATCACAACTAAGATCATCAGAGCTTTAACCTTCGTCTTTGACACCTTATCAGAAGTTTCCATCAAAAAATGTCGTTTAGGTTATGATGATCCTTGTAATATGGGACTTTTTAGTACCCTT
>JABSRF010000287.1 GCA_013215275.1 Oligoflexales bacterium
ATGGTGAATTTGCTCATGTATCCAGTGAAAATCTTGAAAATTATGCCATTATAAAGGTCACTTGATTAGGGACTAGGCGCGGATGCTCCCAGGCCTGATACAAAAGATGATTTTCATGGCTCAGAGCGTCAGCAGATACAGATGATGTACGCCTTCGATCAATTGGGTGTAGTTGGTAGCTTTGAGGCTCTAATCCTTACCCTTCCTTGGTCTGACTACTATACGAAAAAGGACCTAATTAAGCTGATGAAATCCAGAAATAAGTTTGTGTGGTTGAACTCTGAAGGAGAGGAAAGAAAAGCTGTATTTGGCCATATCTATATTATTCCGCAAGGAACAGGGGCTTTTCATCTTTTTGATTCCAAAACAGATGAAAAGCCAGAGAGCGTTATTTTAGCAGATATCGGCTCATGCACGACCGATATAATAGCCCTGCAATGGGACGAAGACGACGAAGAGTATGTATACAGGGAGAACCTCTCAAAATCTTTAAAATCTGTTTCTACCGGAGTATTTATGGATGGCTTGGTAGAGGAGATATTCAAGAAAAGACCAAAAAAATTCGACATAAACTATCATGTATTGGATAGAAAAATTAGAAAAGGTGATTTCACAATCAAGGATGGCTCAACCATTATTGATTTTAGGGAAGAGTTTGAACAACAAAAGACCGTTTTTTACAACCCATCTAAAAAACGAATTGAAAGATGAGTTGGGACAGTCATTCACAACAGCTGATTTGGTATTGTTGATAGGTGGCGGACCGGTTTTTATCGAAAATTGGGAATGCCAGTCTAAAACAAAAGTCTATGATCATATGTCTAATGTAAGAGGTCAGCTTAAAATGATCAGTCAGGCAGTGAGCTTATGAAAAAACACTATAAACTCGAATTTGATCTAGAAAAACCTGATGAGGCTTTGGCTTATGAGGCTTATTCAAATTTAGCCCGCGGAATCCCAAAGGTGGTTTTTATTGAAGCACTTCTCTCAATCAGGGACTTGGATCCTCGGGAAGTTAAACGCTATATTTATCGGGAAAATTTTGGCATCAAAGCTAAGCTAGAAAAGAATTATGAGCAAGACAACTTAACTAAATCCATCGAAAAATCTATATCAATACCCCCTCAACCTAAACGTAAAAAGTCCAAACTTTTCCAATAAATAGGATTCGGGATGAATGATTCGTTAGTGCTATAGCTAGCGGATTTTCTTGTTCTAAGCCCAAAATGTGGATACTAGTGCTCTAGAATTCGTAGATATTTTAGGCATAAAGTCGAAAGAATATCCAATACCCAAAAGCTAAAACCCTGTAAATATGTGGTAAAAAATTGGCTTGACTTTTGCAAAATTAATTGTTGCAGTTTTTAACTGAACCAAGATCACACATGTATTTAGTGGAAAAGTAATTTATGTCATTAATAGAGAAAAAGTTAATTTTTACCGTGTTTTTAGTTTTTAATATAGCCTGTGGTGCGTTTCCATCAAAAAAAGATGACGGAGGTGGAGGTAGCCCTGAGACCCCTCCAGCAGCCGATCCTGCACCACCAGCCGATCCTGCACCACCAGCTGACACTCCAGCAGCAGAAGCCCCTGAGACCCCAGCTCCAGCAGCAGAAACTCTTGCTCCTGCTGAGACGGAAAACTGTGCTGGTGAAGATAAAAAGGATAAGCAAGATAAGGGTGGTGACGACAAAAAGGATAAAAACAAAGATAAAGATCAGCAAGCTAACCTGGTAGGTGACGAAGACGATCTTTATTTGCTCAGTGATTATTATAATGATGAAGAAGACTTTGACTCTGAAAATTACTTTTATTTGAACAAAGAAAAAGATGAAGACAAAGAAAAAGACCAGGATAAAGATAAAGAAAAGGAAGACAAAAAAGATAAATGTAAAAAAGAGAAGGACGATAAAGGTGAAGAAGAAGATGGTGATGGAAAGGGCAAAGGAAAGGAAAAGGATGAGGAGTAATTTTTAAGCCTTTTTTACGCGGTCTCCTCATGCATCCTCTTTTGTACTAAACTCGCAGTTAACAGTATCTCTTGCGAGTCTCTTTCTTTTTTTACCTATTAATCGAAGCCGCTTGTTGAAACTTAGTCTGTATCGAATATAAAGAAATAATCTGCAAAAAATATCAGTAAACCAAGAAACCTAACCTCTTTTGGAATCCCGAATCTCTATTTTGCTTTAAAGATGGTGAAAATCAGATGCAACGTTCGATTTTTGCCAAATATTGCGAAAATATGAGAACAGATAATCATGAAAAACGTTAATAAATTGGTAATTATTCCGAAATATTGGTGTAAGAATAATTTTTTTGTAAGTGATATTGTTATGTTGAAGTACGTGGCTATTTTCAGTCTACTAAACTTCGGGTCTATTATGTATGCAGATTACTGCATGGCCCGAACCCAATTTGGACTCCAGCTAGGAACGATTACTGGGCTCACCGCTAAGAACGGTTCATTCCAAGGCACATTGACGTTAGGTGATAATATGTTTGGTCATCTATATTACATCAAAAGAAGAGGTGCCTACATGTATTATGGAATTGGTACCATTTTAAACTTTGGCGAGCTCTTGGATTCTGACTCTAAAGGAGGAGTTTTAATTGCAAAAGGCAAAAAGAAAAAAGGAGGAAAAGGCAATGATGATGATGGCGGAGGTGGATTTGACCTAGGTGGTTTATTTGGGTCAGGTGGTGATGGTAAAGGAGGAGATAGTGCCTTCGATGACCTTATCTTGCGAATTCCTGTCGGAGTGCAAACCTACTTTGATCCCGTCGTCGTTTTTTTGGAATTGGGATTTTATATTGTCGGTTCGAGTGGATCTGATTCCGCATTAGGAGTTAGGTTTTATTTCTAGATGAAGCTGCCTAAAAATAGTGCTTATTATGTTAAAGGTAAATAGTAATAATTCGGTTTGAGAGAATAAATTGTGCAAAAACGGGTATGCAGTGGTTTATTATTTTTAGGCATCTTCATCACATTTGCGAATGTTTCCTTCGCAGATGTGATTGTCAAATGCTCAGCACCAAAAAAGCCCAGATGTAGGTGTTTGATCGAGTATTCAGGGACTTTAAATCCCGTCTACCGAAAAAACAAGGTAATCATCAATGATCGATCGGGGAGGTGGATCAAAACTGGGCAAGTGGAAAGGGTGCGAGGGAATTACGTAATCGCAAAATTTCGAGGTCGGTGCAATATTGGCTTGGGCTATCAAGCCAAAGTGTTCCCTTATGACCTAAGGAAAGCTGGCTCCTACGAGCCGGCATTTGAATAGCATGTTGCGAAAACTAGCGAACATATTTTAGTAATACTTATCGTCTGTGCTATATGCAAAGCCGAAGAGTAGATTACTCAATTTTTGAGTGGTTTTGTTGAATGCTGTTTCTCAATACAATCTTATTGCCCGTCCCACCAAAAGAACAAGGTTGTTGATAGAATGCTTATTATTACAAATACTTAGTCTGGATATGAAGATAGGATACTGCCTAAGATGACAGTCATTAAGAGAGAGTTGTGCACCTGCGATGAATGCGGGACGAACAATGTAGTGGAGTACCCCCTTTTTGAAACCTGGTTTGAATACTATAATCTGCGTGAGCGTTATCACGACAAAATGATAAACTATTCAAATAATGCCTGGACTTATCCTGCACACTGTAAAAAGTGTCAGAAGGAATACCAAAGGCCAGTAGCCGGTGTGTATAAACGTACTTTCGGCTGTGATAACTGTAACGAGTGGCCATACTATGAATTTCCTCCATTGCAGGATGAAAGCTTACATTCTGATGCCCCCGGAGGTTTTAGAAGATGCATTGGATAGCGGGGAAGCGCCATTAGATCTATACGCGAATAATGAGGAACCCATTGAAGGGGACTTAGACGCTGAATCAGCTCATAGTCATGAACACAGTCATGATCACGATCATCAGCATAAACATCTCCATGTCTATAAACAAACATGTTCATACCCATGATGGGGACCAAGAAGTGGATCCTGAGCTTTTGAAAAAGCAGGAACAAGAGCTTGAGGAAGCGCAAAAGGATTTGATGCGGGAGAATGAACACAAGCACGAACATAACCATGAGCACCTTCATGAACACCTGTACAAGTACCTCCATGTCCATGAGCATGATTATGAGGCGGATGCAGAGGCTGCCCAATCTTCAGTTGAGCCCCAAGGAGTCTCTGAAGAGGTAAAAGAGCCTAAGAAAGTCACAAAGGACATGGTGAGTGATGACAAACGCAAGGCGCTCGCTCGCTGGTATGTTATGTTGATCGACAGGAGCTTCAGCATGACCATTAGTGATCAATATGGTGGTGAGAGGGGAGACCGTTGGGGAAGTGCTGAAAAAATTGCCACAGACCTCCTGGACACTGTTTTTGAGTTTGCCTATGAAAACAAGCTACCGACTTATTTGTTCGGCTCAAATGCTGAGTCAATCGGCACGATGACGAGGAAAGAGGATGTTTTAAATCTTTTTCAAAAACACACTCCCGAAGGCTCTACCAATCTTTCAGAGACCCTCGATTTAGCATTGTCAGAAAATTTTGAGATCACTAAAAATGAGCTAAAAGAGTTTCCAGGAATGACTGTGATTGTTATCACAGATGGTCAGCCTGACTCGGAAGCAAAAGTTAAGGACGTTATGCTGAAATAGGCACTGGTCTCGATCTATTGACGCACTCTAACGGTCATTAACTCCACGATACTCATAGGTTTAGCAATTATCCCT